>CAJXVF010000319.1 GCA_913060845.1 uncultured Alphaproteobacteria bacterium
AGATGTAGAGAGGTCTCGTGGGCTCGGAGATGTGTATAAGAGACAGGCGAAGACCAATGGGGTTGAGGCGACGATTACGCCTTGCAAGATGGCTTGCAGTAGGTCCATCAGCTCATCCTTCCGCCGTCTGGGCGCTGGGCTTGATCCGTCGAAGCCGGTAGCGCGCAAATACATCGATCCCGAGGAGGGAGAATAAGAACATGCCTTGGAATACGCCGGTGATAGCGCTTGGCAGATTCATCTCAATCTGTGCCGTTTCACCGCCGATATACGTAAGCGCCATAACAAATCCTGCGATCAGAATGCCTACCGGCTGCAAGCGCCCAAGGAACGCGACGATGATCGCCGTAAAGCCATAACCGACCGGTAGTGCTGGAACGAGTTGCCCCACAGGCCCTGCCGCTTCAAACACACCCGCCAGGCCTGCTAAGCCGCCCGACAGCAGCAGACTGAACCAGATAACGCGGTTTTCTATGAATCCGCCAAATCGTGCAGCTCTAGGTGCTTGGCCCATGACTTTCACTTGAAACCCGAAGATATGCCGACCAAGAGCCAACCAGGCGATGCCCACTACCGCAAGCGCTGCTAGAAACCCTATATGGGCGCGCGTGCCTTCAAATAGAATTGGGAGTGTCGCAGAATCGTGGAACAGGCGGCTCTCTGGGAAGTTCATCCCTTCGGGGTCTTTTAAGGCACCGTGAACCAAGACACTCAACAGCAGCACGGCGACATAACTCAACATCAACGTGACGAGAATTTCGTTGGCGTTGAAGCGGGTCCGCAACAGTGCTGGGATCGCTGCCCATGCCATGCCAGCAAGTACGCCTGTAATGCACATTAGCGGCAGGACCCAATATCCTGCGACGTCATACAGCGCCAATGCCGTCGCACCACCTGCAAGCGCGCCAAGCGTGAATTGCCCTTCAGCACCGATGTTCCAAACACCTGCTCTGAAGCCGAATGACAAGCCAATCGCGATCAAGATCAGCGGTGTCGCCTTAACAATCATCTCAGAAATTGAGAACCAGTCGCCGAGGGGCTGAATAAAGAAGAGCCGCATTGCCTCGATTGGGTCTTTGCCGAGCGCAGCAAAGATCAGCGTGCCAGCGCATGCGGTCACAAGCACTGCCAGCGCTGGTGCCAAATAGGCCATAGCCGGCGAAACATCCTTGCGGGGTTCAAGCCTGATCATGAGTTCGCACCAGCAGATGCTTGCTGCTGCGTGCCGCCCATCAGGATGCCGATTTCTTCCACGGATATGCTGTCAGTTGGCTGCGGCGCTGATAAACGCCCCCCTGCGATCACTGCAAACGTGGTCGAGACTGCCATTAGTTCATCCAAATCCTGCGAAATCAGCAGGACAGCAGCCCCATTGCTGGCAAGTTCCTGAATGGCGCGATGAATGGAGGCGGCCGCAGCGGCATCAACACCCCAAGTTGGCTGCAGGATCGCCAGTACCCTTGGCTCTTGCAATATCTCCCGCCCGATGATGAATTTCTGCAGATTTCCGCCGGACAAGGTGCGCGCATGCTTATCTGCGCCAGACGTGCGGACATCAAATGCAGAAATGATCTTAGCAGCAAACGCTTTCGCAGCGCTCAAATTCAGCATGCCACCGTGGACCATTCCCTGGCTGGAACGGGCGGACAGCAGGGTGTTTTCCCAAAGCGACATATCGGGTGCCGCACCGTGGCCAAGTCGCTCTTCGGGCGCTGCACAGAACGCAAGCCCGCGCCGGTCCGTTGGGCCAACACTGCCAACCGGCTCCTGGTCCAGCAGGATTGCATCATCCTGGGTCGTGCGCTCGCCGCTTAACGCATCCAGAAGCTCCCCCTGCCCGTTACCGGCAACGCCTGCGATCCCCAGAATTTCGCCAGCCCGGACTGTGAAAGAGATATCGTGCAGGGAGACGCCGAAAGGGTCGTCGGCCGGAAGTGAGAGATTGCTTACAGTCAACCGCGCAGAGCCGAAGTCTACGGCTGATTTCTTTGGCAGCGCCAATTCCATGCCGACCATCATTTCGGCCAAGCTGCGCGCCGTCGCCTTTGACGGATCGCAATGCCCGACGACTTTGCCACCGCGCAGCACGGTTGCTTTGTCGCAATGGGCGCGAATTTCCTCAAGCTTATGGGAGATGTAGAGGATCGAGCAGCCATCGGCGACCAAAGTGCGGAGCGTCTTGAAAAGATCATCCACTTCTTGCGGCGTGAGCACAGACGTTGGCTCGTCCATAATCAGCAGACGCGGGTTTTGGAGAAGGCATCGCACGATCTCAACACGCTGGCGTTCACCAACAGAAAGGGAGCCGACAGTCCGTGCAGGATCGAGCGAGAGACCGTATGCGTCAGATACTTTGATGATCTGATCGTTCAGATCGCGACCGACGTCTGCAGCGTTCATGCCAAGCGCAACGTTTTCCCCGACTGTCAGTGCTTCAAACAGTGAGAAGTGCTGAAACACCATGCCAACACCACGCGCGCGCGCATCAGACGGCCGGTTTGGCGTATAGGCCTCACCGTCAAGGCGCATCGTCCCGGCATCGGGCCGCATAACGCCGTAAATCATTTTGACGAGCGTTGATTTGCCCGCACCATTCTCCCCCAGCAGCGCATGCATTTCACCGGGTGCGATGGAAAATGCAACATCATCATTCGCGATAACGCCTGGAAAGCGTTTGGTGACGCCCGCGAGTTCGAGACGAGGAGCCGTCATGGAAGGGTATTCCCAGTCTCAACCAACAGGGCACGGCTTTGTCTCAATACCTGACCTCCCTCATTAGGCGTCGTGATGGCCGCCAGCGGTTGCCCGGGGAAACCAGACAGCATTAGGCCCAAAAACGCAAAAGCCGAGTATGGGTGAACGATCGTTGCGTTTGGCACTTCACACCCCTACGGCGATGCACGAATCTTGTGCGGTTAGTTTCCAAGGCGATCAGATTAAGAGACGCAGCAGCTCAGATTTTATCACCGCCCGAGAGATAGCAAAATCAATAGCGTGAGAATAGATCGTGGCATGCTTCTAGGGCGGGGATAAAAAGCTTTAGTGCAGCTTAGGAAGCGACTTCGGCTTCGCCGTCATTGGGGCCTAGCGCCGTACCCTCTTGCAGGTAGAAGGTATGCTTGTAGCTGCTGCGGACATTTATTGACGGAATATCGAATTCAATCCGAACGCATACTTCACCATCAGTATCGTTGTTAGGTCTTTCAAAATTAATTGAAATTAGGTGAATGCGCGGCTCCCAATGGCGGACAGCACCTCCAACCAAATATTTCAAACATCCCTCGTTTTCAGGAGCAAAGATGCCAGGATTTTAGGACTGAAGGCCAAAATCCGGCAACATTAAGCGTTCACCCCGGATGGCGCTGAATAGGGCTTTCAAACTTTGATCGATATCAGACGCGCTAGCAGTTTCTGCTAGCTTGGCCTCACGATCAAAGTTCGCTGGAAACGACCATCCAGTTCTTAGAAATGGCGCATCTGCAGTCATAGGTCATCCCCAATTAAGCGTAATTGGACCGGATTCTGCCTGATGCATCAGTCACTTGAACAGGCCCGCGATTACACCGCGAAGGTGAAGTCTGATGCGTCCAATACTCCGGTGCTGATGCCGACCAGAATCAGGCGGTCTCCATCTGCAAAATCTATAACAGCGTGGCCGTTGACTGTTTTGATCAGGCCATTCAAGTCAGGTATCTGTGTAAAGCCGAAGGCTGAGACATCAAGGTCATCTCTACCATTCGTAAAGCCATAGATGGCGTCAGTATCCATGTCAGGCGCAAAGATGAAGGTATCTGCGTCGTCGGAAAAGTCTTCGTCGACAATCTTATCGTTCCCGGCGCCGCCGGTGTTTGTGTCATTGCCGAAGCTGCCAAAGAGCTTATCGTCGCCATCGCCGCCGTTTAGAATATCATTGCCGTCTTGGCCGCGCAGAAAATCTTGGCCGTCACCACCGAACAGGCTGTCTGATCCGCCAACGCCGACAAGGTCGTTGTCGCCCTCATTGCCGATAAGCGTGTTGGCGGCATTGTTGCCGCGCGCGCCGATATTATCTGTCCCCTGTAGTTCCGCGCGCTCAATCGTACCCGCAATTTTGAAACTAACGAACGACAGGACAACGTCCGTGCCCGGCTCAAAATCAAACTCGACCACGACGTCACCGACGTTATCTACGATGTAAGTATCGTCGCCGGTCCCACCAAACATCCGATCTGCACCGGTGCCACCATCCAACACGTTATCGCCCGCGCCGCCGACAAGAACGCCATTGTGGAGCAGCCCCCCTGAAGTGGTTCACCCATAGGGATAGTATTTATCCCATCA
>CAJXVF010000320.1 GCA_913060845.1 uncultured Alphaproteobacteria bacterium
CCTCTCTATTCGTCGGCAGCGTCAGATGTGTATAAGAGACAGCCAAATGATGGCGGAATGGTCAGAGGAAAGCCGGGCGCATACCAAGCCGTATGGGCCGCCAACCATTGATGGCCGGCCTCGCTTCGACATGGGCGCGGAACACTCGGCGGATCAGCCCGCTCTCCGCCGCATCAACAATCCGTCAGACCTTTATGGGCCGTTCCAGGAGGCGATGGAAAAGTCAGCGATGACTGAGATGGTCAACGAGTTGATTGGCCCCAACCTCAAGTTCCATCACTGCAAAATCAACCAGAAGCTTCCGGGCGCTGCCACAGAAGTCCACTACCACCAGGATTTCCCCTTCACGCCGCACACCAATGACGACATCATCACAGCACTCTTGATGCTGGATGATGTGGATGAGGCTAATGGCTGCCTGAAAGTCGTGCCCGGCAGCCATAAAGGCCCGCTGCATTCCCTGTTTGACGGGGACATATTCATTGGCCGCATGGCGGATGATGTGACGGCCAAAATGAAAGCGCGCGATGTGCCAGTGACGGGTAAGGCGGGTTCCGTTTGCTTGATGCACACGCGTCTGGCTCACGGGTCAGACCCCAGTCGTTCGGAGACTCCGCGCGGCTTGTATATCTGCGTTTACACGGCGGCGGATGCGGTTCCGATCGCCCAAAATCCAATGCCAAACCAGAACGAAGGCCGTGTCATCCGGGGCGAGAAACAGCGGAAGGCGCGTCTATCGCCGGCGCTAGTGGAGCTACCGGAACAACCCAAATCCGCCTCGTTCTTCACGGTGCAGGGCCAAGCGTCCGCGACCGGACAGGACTGAATTCTATGAGCGACCCGCTGCTTTTCTCGCCGATGCAAATTCGGGGCATGAGCCTTAAGAACCGTTGCGTCATTGCACCTATGCACCAATACGCTGCCGTCGATGGCTTCGCCCAGGACTGGCATCTTATGAATATCGGGCGTTATGCAGCGGGCGGTGCCGGGCTGGTGTTCGTTGAATCGACGAAGGTCGACCGACGCGGATGCGGCACTATTGGCGATCTCGGTTTATGGAAAGATGAGCATATTGCGGGCCATAAGCGCCTAGCAGATCATATCCGCGATAATGGGTCTGTGCCTGCAATCCAGCTTGGTCATTCAGGCCGGAAAGCCCGGCGGTTCCGCCCTTGGGAAGGCGGTAAGCCGTTAACCCGGGAAGCGGCGGAAGCTGAAGGTTTGAAAGACTGGGATCAATGGAAATTGGTCTCTGCGTCAGCGCTCGCAACACCGGGCGACCCTGAACCCCATGGCCTCACCAAAGCCGAAGTGCAGGACCTTGTGAAGATGTGGGGCCAAGGTGTTCGGCGCGCCCAGGAGGCCGGATACGAAGCGCTCGAACTTCACGGTGCCCATGGGTATTTGGTGCATCAATTCCTGTCGCCGTCATCCAATGCGCGGAATGACGAATATGGCGGGACGGAAGAAAATCGCCGCCGTTTCTTGATGGAAATTGTTGAGGAAACGCGTCTTTATTGGCCGGATGACAAGCCGCTATTCCTGCGTCTCTCCGTTCAAGATGATGCTGGCTTCGGCCCCGATGAATCCGTCAATGTCGCGAAGGCCGTTGGCCCGCTTGGCGTCGATGTGATCGATTGCTCATCTGGCGGCATGCGTGGCTCGCCCGTGATCAGCGCAGGTCCGGTCTCATATGGCTATCAGGTGCCTTATGCCGAGCGCCTGAAGCGTGACGGCGGGGTGATGAGCATGGCCGTTGGCCTGATCGTCCACGCGGACCAGGCGGAAGCAATTCTGCAGAATGGCCAAGCGGACCTGATCGCGATTGCCCGCGAGGCTATGTACAATCCCAATTGGCCGATGGACGCCGCAATTAAGCTTGGCGCTGACCCCACCTCTGCATCCGTCCCGCCCGCCGTTTCTTACTGGCTCGAAAAACGGGCCAGTTCTGTCGACATAACGCCGTCCACTTATGGGTCCGGCATTGATAAGCTTTCAGCGAATTAGGAACAGAATACCATGAGCGAAGACACCCTCGTCCGGTTTGAAAAGCACGGTGCCATTGGCGTCATTACGGTGGATAATCCGCCGGTCAATGCGCTGTCCCCTGGCGTTCCAGAAGGCATCATTGCCTCTGTTGATGCCGGCGTCGCGGACCCAGACGTCAAAGCCATGGTGCTGATCGGCGCTGGGCGGAGCTTCATTGCGGGCGCGGATATCCGCCAGTTCGGCAAAGGCCGCCCGCCCCTGAAGCGCAAGACCTATGATGCGTTCGAAGCCTCGCCAAAGCCTATCGTTGCCGCAATCCACGGCTATGCGCTCGGCGGCGGGTTGGAGAATGCGCTTGGGTGCCATTACCGCATTGCGGTCGCCAGCGCCAAAGTGGGGCTGCCGGAAGTATTGATCGGCCTGCTACCGGGTGGTGGCGGCACACAGCGCTTGCCGCGCTTGATCGGGCCTGAAATCGCGCTCGATATGATCGTCTCCGGGCGTCACGTCCCAGCTGAAGAGGCGGCGAGATGGGCATTCTGGACCGGGTGATCCCGGCAGATGGTGATTTGCTCGCCGAAGCCATCAAGTTGGCAGAAGAAATGGCGGACGTGCGCCCATTACCGCTGATCCGCAATGATGATTCCAAGCTTGGCGAAGCGACGGCGGACGGGGATATCTTCGAAGCCAAAAAGAAGCAGATCGCCCGTAAGGCCCGCAATCAGGTGGCACCCTATAACAACATCAAAGCCGTGCAGGCCGCCTGCGAATTGCCGTTCGATGAGGGCATCAAGCGGGAGCGGGAGCTGTTCGAAGAACTCGTAAGCTCCGACGAATCCAAAGCCCTCCGCTACGCCTTCTTCGCAGAGCGGGAAGCGCAGAAGCTGCCGGATGTGCCGAATGGCACGCCTGTCCGTGACATCAAAACTGCGGCCGTTATCGGTGCTGGCACAATGGGCGGGGGCATCGCCATGTGCTTCGCGGATGCGGGCATTCCCGTGAAAGTGTTGGAAGCCTCCCAAGAAGCGCTCGACAAGGGTTTTGAGCGTATCCGCAACAATTACGAAGTCAGCGTGAAGCGCGGCTCGCTCGATGCAGAGGAAATGGAAGCCCGTTTCGCCCGCATGGAGAAGGTCACGAATTATGATGATATCGGCCAATGCGATGTCGTGATTGAGGCGGTCTACGAAGAAATGTCCGTGAAGGAGATTGTGTTCAAAGAGCTCGACCGGGTGATGAAGCCCGGCGCTGTCTTGCTTTCCAACACCTCCGCGCTGGATATTGACCAGATTGCAGCCGCGACGTCCCGACCTGAAGAAGTTGGCGGCGCGCATTTCTTTAGCCCGGCTAATGTTATGAAGCTGTTGGAAGTGGTGAAGGGGTCCAAAACCTCCCCTGAAATCACGGCAACGACTATGGCGCTCGGCAAGATTATCGCCAAAGCGCCAGCGGCTTGCGGCAATTGTGATGGCTTCCTGGCCAATCGCAGCCGCGCGCCGTTCAACTCAGAAATGGTCATCATGCTCGAAGAAGGCTGCATGCCGGAGCAGGTGGACAAGGTGATGGTTGATTTCGGCTACCCCATGGGGCCGTTCGCTGTGGGTGACCTTGCCGGTCTCGACATTGGTTTCGCAGGCCGTAAGCGCCGGGCGGATGCAGACCCGAACTACCGCATGCTGCCCATCGCCGACAAATTGGTGGAAATGGGGCGGCTCGGCCAAAAAACGGGTGCTGGGTGGTTCAAGTATGAAAAGGGTGATCGCACCCCGCATCCTGATCCTGAAGTGGCAGACCTGATCCGCACGATGTCCAAGGAAATGGGCAACACGCCGCGTGAATTCACGGAAGATGAAATCCTGAAGCGCCTGCTGTTCTCGTCCGTGAATGAGGCCTGCAAGATCCTGGAAGAAAAGATCTCCTACCGCGCGTCAGACGTAGACGTGATGTGGCTCTACGGCTTCGGCTTCCCGCGCTACCACGGCGGCCTGATGTACTGGGCCGACAGCCTCGGCACCCAAGAAGTCTACAACCAGATCGCCGCCTGGCACCAACAATACGGCGACCGCTGGGCCCCCTCTGCGTTGCTGCGGAAGCTAGCGGATACCGGTACAGCGTTTAGGGAAGCGCACACGTTGGTGGGGTAAGCATTGTTGAACGGCAGGTTGGTAATTGAGTTAGCCAGCCTGCCGCCCCGAATATGTAAATAAATCTTGAGTAGAAATTAGAGTGGATTTTAAAATAGACAATTAGAGCGGATTTGGATCATTCCGGTTCATAGCCGCATGCAGTGAAGAAGCTTCGG
>CAJXVF010000321.1 GCA_913060845.1 uncultured Alphaproteobacteria bacterium
AATTGATGTTCATATGACTGGCGCTTTCGCCATGCCCCAGAACATAAATCGGCTTGGCGCTCATGTCTTTTGCGCGCTCTTCCGTGGTCATCACGACGGCACCACCGCCATCTGTCACAAGGCAGCAATCCTGGCGGCCAAGTGGGTCGACTATGGGGGCGGCGTTCAGTACTTCATCCATCGACAGCGGGTCGCGGAAGGCGGCGGCTGGATTTAGCCCGGCCCAAGCGCGCGTGGCGACAGCAATCTCGGCAAGCGTCTCACGAGACGAGCCGTAATCATGGAAATGCCGGTTCGCGGCCATGGCGTATGCGCCAGCGGGGGATGGCAAGCCCGCGACCATATCGAACTGGTTGGAGAACATAGCCGGGCGACCGCCAAGGCTGCGCGCCGACTGGCTTTTCTGCATGGAGCCATAAAGGATCAGCACGGTGTCACACACACCAGACTTGATCATCTCGTAGGCGTGGCCAGCATGGAGCACGAAGGCGGAGCCGCCAACATTGGTGCCGTCAAGGTATTTCGGCATGCGAATGCCCAGATATTCCGCCAGCAGGTTCGGCTGCATAGCACCCGGTCCTGGCATGCCCCACATACCGGCGACGGCGAGGCCGTCCACATCGGTCATCTTGAGGCCAGCTTCCGCCAGCGCTTCGTTCGCGCAATCACGCTGCATATTAAGAACGTGGGTCCCGGGCAGTGCCCGCCCACGATTTTCCGTCGGTGCATCTGAAACGCCAACGATTACCGGCTGTCTAGACATAGTTTTCCTTTTGGCTTGCGCCTGCTTGCGGCCCCGCTCTGCCAACGCCTTCGATATCTTGCCGACGTGGATGACCATGAAACGGATGCTCTACAAATGATGTGTCAGTTAGCCTAGCCGCTCAATACGTCGGTGTCATGCGTGTCTTGTTGAAGACCGCTTATCAGAATTGTTTTGGTGGATACCAAACTTTGGTACAATGATTTCAGGAGGATTGGACATGGCGAAGAATACGTCAGTATCGCTCGGTGGACACTTTACAGATTTCATTGAAGGACAGGTAGCCTCGGGCCGGTATGGGTCTGCCAGTGACGTGGTGCGCGCGAGCCTTCGATTATTGGAAGAACACGAAGCCAAGGTCAAAGCGCTACAAGATGCGTTGATCGCGGGAGAGAGGTCCGGTGAACCACACCCAATCGATTTTGATGCGTTCATAGCGGCAAAGCTGGCTGAGCAGGATAAATGAATGAGCGCGTTACCCTGACACCCGCCGCCTCCAATGATTTGGACAAGATATGGTCCTACTCATTCGAGACTTGGGCTGCCAAGCAGGCAACGGTCTACATCCGCGACATCCAAACAGTCTTAGAACGCCTCGTACATCGCACAGGTATTAGCCAGACTGTGAATGTGCGTGAGGGTTATGAGAAGGCCCGCGCCGGTTCGCATATGATCTATTTCCGCAGGCCTAATACAGACTCAATTCTTGTGGTGCGTATCCTGCATCAAAGAATGGATGTTGATCGTCATTTGTTGAGCTAGCTGCTACCCCACCGCTTCGGCCCGCCGTCCAAGCCCGATGTCATCCGTCTCAATCGTCAGGCGGTGCATGATGCGGGTGTCGGGCCAGTAGTCGGCTACGGCGTAGTGGAGGCTGGAGCGGTTGTCCCATAGGGCGATGGTGCCTGGGTGCCAGTTCAGGCGGTACTGGAATTCGGGTTTGGCGCAATGGCGCGTCAGCATGGCGTGGAGGCCTTCGCTCTCATACTTCGTGACGCCCAGAATGGCGGCGGTGAAGCTTTCGGAGAAGTAGAGCGCTTGTTCGCCTGTGACCGGATGCACAGGGATCAGCGGATGCTGCACCGGCGGATTTTCTTCTCTCGTTTTCAGCATGCCGGCGCGGGCAGCACCTTCCCAGTTGCGAGCTTTTTCTGGGGATGAATGCAGGCGCATGAAATCATAGAGGCCCATTTTGTCGGCCAGCAGGCCGCGCATTGCGTCTGATAATCCGCGCCATGCCGCTGTAAGGGAGACAAAGATGGTGTCGCCGCCAAGCGTCGGCGGGCTTTCAGCCTTCAGCAATGAGGCGAATTCAGGTTCGGCGCGGAACATGCCGTCGGCGTGAAAATGGTCGATATAGGGCGGGTTCTCACGGTCATTGATGATGACGGAGACTTCGGGCGCATCGTCCGTTGTGTCGAATGCGGCCCGGCGCGCTTTCCGCAAGCGGCCAAAGCGAGCGCCGAATGCGGCTTGCTCCTGGGGGCTAACGTCCTGGTTACGAAAGAAGATGACCTGATGCTGCATCAGCGCCTGATGAATTTCGGCGACTTCAGCGTCACTTACGGGCTGCTTCAAATCCACGCCGGTAATGAATGCGCCGCAATTGCGGGACGCTGGTGTGACAGAGATATAGGAATAATCCGCCATGGGGGTTGCTCCAGTTCAGAGATGGCCTTGATCCGTTGAATCAAGCGCGCCTTGGCCCTCTGGTCAATGGCATTCATTTCAGACCATGATTTTGGCAACACGAATCAACAGGAGATCAGGCGATGCGTTGGGTGCGGTATGAAGTTGGCGGCAATGAAACCTTTGGCATCGTCGAAGGTGAGCAGATCATCGACGTCACGGGCAATCCGTTTGATGGCTTTGAGCGGACGGCCACATCGCGCGCGATGGCAGAGACCAAACTTCTCGCACCCGTCATGCCGCGTACATTCTATGCGGCAGGGTTGAATTACGCTGATCACGTGATTGCGGCTGCCAACAAACGTGGGGAGCTGCCGAACCTGCCGAAAGCGGCGGATGTGGGTTACCGCGCGGTGAATTCCATCACGGGCCATGATGATCCGATCATCGTGCCTGCCGACGCTACGGAACAGCTGCAATATGAGGGCGAGATTGTTGTCGTCATTGGCAAGGAAGTGAAGAACCTGACGGAAGAAACAGTGTGGGACTGCATCCTGGGATATACCATCGGCAATGACGTTTCGGAGCGCACCTGGCAGCGTGGCGACCGCACCATGTGGCGCGGCAAGAATACGGATACCTTCGCACCCATGGGGCCATGGATCGAGACGGAACTGGACCTTGAGGCGGCGATGACGACCGTCCGCGTCAATGGCGAAGAGAAGATCACGTTCAAGACGACGTCCATGATCTTCGGCATCGCAGAATTCCTCATCCGCATGTCGCAATACTGCACCCTCTACCCGCGTGATGTGGTGTGGATGGGCACAGAAGGCGTGACCGACAATATGGTTGACGGCGATGTTTGCGAAATCGAGATCACTGGCATCGGCGTGCTGCGTAATGAGTTGAAATGGCTAGGAAAATAGTGATTTAGCCGTAATATTTGCTTTCGCACGGATTGCTCATGTCTGCCAAGTTTGTTAACCTTTTACCGGGTGGCAAGTTGACTTAACGCAGCTTGGCACACTTGCGCCTGCTGCATGGCAGGGATCCAGGCGATGACCGCGACAATATCTACGACCTTTGCGCACCAGCTTATGGGTTTCCGTATTGCGGCGGGATTTGGCGAAAATCTGGGTACAGGCATCCGATTTGCTGATGATTTTAACGGCGATGGCCTGGCGGATCTTGTGATGTCCGGGCCGAAGCAGCAAACGACCGACACGGTCGTCCTGTTCGGCAAAAGTACGTTTGGCGCTGGCTCAAATGTAAGCCTGAATAATCTTGCCGCCGCAGACGGTTTCCGCATTGACCTTGATGGGAATGGGAATTCTAGCAGCGGGCTTGGCGCTGGCGACGTCAATGGCGATGGCCTGACGGACTTTATCCTGACGAATGATGTCGATGGCGATGCGTTCGTGCTGTTTGGTACGTCAGACCTAGCTTATAGCGCCATTGATATGACGTCACTCGACGCCAGTGATGGGTTTGAGGTCCGAGACACGGCGAATATGCCGATCTTCTACGAAGGCAACGCCAATGGGGACTTCAATGGCGATGGCTTCAATGATGTCGTTTTTGATGCAATTGACATGCCGCCAAACACGACGACAGTCGTGTTTGGCGGGGCTGACTTGGGAACCGTCGTTGAAGCGACAACGTTAGACGGCACCACCGGCTTTCAGGTTACAGGCGTTGACGGCGGCCAAGCGCAAAGCGACTTCGTTGGTGATTTTAACGGTGATGGGTTCGACGACCTGCTGATCTGGGAAGGTGCGACGGACAACGGGGACGGCACCTCGGGCGCAGGCGTCGTTGTTTTTGGCGGGCAGACGCTTAATGGCTTCCAGGCGATCACGGCCTTGGATGAGCCTGGCGTTGGGCTG
>CAJXVF010000322.1 GCA_913060845.1 uncultured Alphaproteobacteria bacterium
GATGTGTATAAGAGACAGGTATCCGGGATATGCGGCGGCTGTGAAGCAGGCATGGTTTGGCAAGACCCGGACTTGGGCGCCAACTGGCAGTTTCTCAAACCAAGCGGCGTCAGCCACATCGATTTTCCCGTGCTCCTGGCTTGCAGCGTTGACGGCAAGGCCATCAAGCGGCGCTAATGTTTCAGCGTCTGCGACAAGGCCATATCCAGCACCTGGCATGAAAGCCTGCGCGCTGATGTCTTTGGAGAGCGCCAGTCCGCCCGCATCCACCAATATCCGCATCGCTTCCCGGTTATGGCCGATCACGGTCGTGAGTACGCTAAGCGCCAGATCATCATGGCTGCACAGCCCGCGCGACATCTGGTCAAGATCAAACGGCATGTAGACCCCGGCCCGAACTTCGGTGACGCCCGTCAAATCACGGGCATAGGCGACGGTCGGTGTTGAGCCGATGCTCACGATTTTCGCATTATGACTGGCAGCTTTAAGGCGCTTCGCCGCCAGGACAGCGCTGGCCCGCTCTTCCTCCGCAATGACTTCGACGGCGCTCCGCTCCGCCGCTTCATAGCTATGACCGGCATGGCTTAGAACGCCAGCCACGGTCGATCCAGCTTTAGCGACAGCTTCTGCAACAGTCAGCAGGTGCGGGCTATTTGCCGGCAGGCCGCCACGCTTATCGCCACAATCCACCTCCAGTAGAAAATGGAAATCCGCGCCATTGGCCTTGGCAAATGTGCCCGCCGCTTCGGCGAGAACTTTTGAATCCGTCACCATAAGCAGCCGTGCGCCTGTGTCCTGCTGGATGCGATGCGCGCGGGAAAGTTTGTTGGGTGCCATGGCTACGCCATAAAGTATGTCTCGATACCCAGCGGCGGCGAACGCCTCGGCTTCAGCTAAAGTCGACACAGTGATTGGGCCGTTTGCACCAACAGCCATCCGTGCCGCTTCAACAGATTTCAGAGTTTTCAGGTGCGGCCGGAGCGTCACTTTGTGGCTGTCGGCGATATCCTGGAAGCGCTTCAAGTTGCGCGCGAGCCGCCCCGTATCCAACAACAGACAAGGTGTTTCTAGTTGTGCAAGATCTGTGCGGAGGCTCATTCTGCGGCGTCCTTGCGTTGGTTCTCTGTCAGGCCAGCGCGGACCTCAGCATCATGTTGGCCAAGCGACGGGGCCGCTGTTCGGACGCCCCCTGGCGTTTTCGAAAGCTTGATCGGCGTGCCAAGCGTTTTCCCAGCGCCAGCAATTGCATGGTCCACGGGTGCCACCATATCCCGCGCTAAAATATGTGGATCATTCAACGTCTGCAGATGGTTCATCACAGGGCCGCAGGGAATATTCAGGGCGTCGAGCTGCTCAAACCAATGCTCAGTCGTTTCTTTCTGGAAGTAGGGCGTCAGCAATTCTGCAAGTTCCTGTTGCCTGGCCACCCTGTCTGCTTTCACTTTGAAGCGCTCGTCATCTAGCAAATGTGCTGCGCCAATCAACTCGCAAGTCTGCTCCCAGAACCTTTGCTGGGAGGCACCGAGCGCGAACCAGCCATTCTGTGTCGGGAAAATCTGGTAGGGCGCGGAACCGCGATGGCCCTGGCCGAGCCGCTCAGGCTGTTCACCGGTCGCGAACACGCTCGCCGCTTCGTACACGCACATGGACAGTGCTGAATCCAGCAGCGACACATCCACCTGTTGGCCCTCACCGGTCTTGTTCTTGTGTTGCAGGGCCGAAAGCACGCCGATGGCGCCGTTCATGCCAGCCGCCACATCAGAAATCGCAATTGGCAGGCGGTAAGGGCCGCCTTCTGGTGGGCCGTTGATTGTCATCAGGCCAGACATCGCCTGCGCGACCAGATCAAACCCACCGCGTTTACTGTAGGGGCCAGTTTGTCCAAAACCTGAAATGGAGCAGTACACGAGCCCAGGATTGCGCTTTGCCATCGCGGCATACCCAATGCCAATCCGTTCAGCGACGCCGGGGCGCATATTCTCTACCATCACGTCCGCGCTATCGATGAGCGCCAAAGCCGTGGCCAAGTCATCAGGATTTTTTAAATCAAGTTCAATGGAGCGTTTATTGCGGTTCCACAGCATGAACGGCGCGCCTTCACCCGCAACGAACGGGGGTGATTGGCGGAGGTCGTCGCCTTTACCCGGCTTCTCGATTTTTATGACGTCTGCCCCTTGATCCGCCAGGATCATGGCGCAGTAAGGGCCGGATAAGTGGCTTGTGAAATCAACGACCTTCAGGCCGTCCAGTGCGCCGGGCATGGGCGTCATCTCCGTGTGCGGGTCGCGAATTAGATCCAAGCGGCATGTTGACAAGCATGGCCGCTGCTTGGCAACGATGGGGCATCCAATTCCGACGCACAAGGTTTTCCAAATGCCCGCCATTACCCATGACATCCGCCCAGACGGCGTCGCCATCGTTACGATTTCCCATGTCGAGCGGCGGAACGCCTGCACACAAGCCATGTGGCAAGGATTGGGGCAGACATTCACGGCGCTCAGGGATGACCCGAATGCGCGGGTTATTATCTTAACGGGTGAGGGCGATCATTTTTGCGCAGGGGCGGATATCAGCGAGTTTGCAACGGCGCGAAATAATGCTGAAGCGGCTGCAATCTATTCGGCAGACGTTGATGCGGCTGAAATTGCGATTAACACCATTCCAAAGCCAGTGATCGCTGCGATCCGTGGTTCCGCCATTGGAGGCGGTTGCGGGCTTGCGGTCGCGTGTGACTTCCGTATCGGCGACGCGAAGACCAAAATGGGCATCCCGGCAGCGCGCTTGTCCGTTGTGTATTCGATGGAAGAAACGCAGATGCTGGCGACGGTTGTCGGAGCGTCCAATGCCAAGCGCATTCTGTTCTCTGGCGACTATTTTGAAGCCGAAGAGGCAGTAGAACTGAACTTGCTAGACGAAATCGTAGATGACCCAATGGCGGCATCACTGGCCTTTGCCGCCCATATCGCAGAGCGTGCGCCATTATCTGTGCGCGGCGCCAAAGTGGCTATTAACGCCATCTCTGCTGGGAAGATGGCTGATGTTCGCGATGGTTATGAAGACCTTCGGGCACTCGCCTCCGACTCCTACGACTACAACGAAGGCCGCGTGGCGTTCATGGAAAAGCGGAAGCCTGTGTTCAAGGGCGAGTAGGTGCGAATGGTCATCCCTGCGAGTTGGGATGACCATGTCTCAAGGCGTCGAGTTAGGGATTAATCTCTAGCACTGTGTTCGGATCGCCAAGTCCGCCTGCGAAGTAGACCACAGCAATTATGCCTGCAACTACCAGAGCACCGATTAGAAAAGAAATAGGTCTGAACTCACTTCCCCGATTGCCGGACAGAACCCGATGTCGGCCTGTTCTGTCCTCAGCCCTATTTCCAGTGATTGAGCGTTCTTTCTCAGCCATAACCAAAGCCTTGCTTGGGTCGCTACTTTAGTATTAGCGAGATAGTACGCTGGATATAAATCAAAGGTTGAATACGCGAATGGCTTAATTGCAATCTCTGTTTTCGATGACTGTATGTTTGGCACGTAATCTTTGTGTCGGGTGGCCCGTTCGCTATGCCCTTGGCACACCTTTGTCGCAGCGCTGCAAACTTGCGTAGCCGCGCCGGTTCTGGCATAGCCCGTCACACATGCGCTGCGAGGCCCAGTAATGGGGGGATCGCGGCGCGTTTTGTGTGACCTGAAAACAATTTAATCGGAGGGGCCTTTACCGATGACCCTGGCCTATACAATCGTATTGCTCTGCGGCTTGGCTGCAGTTCTATACGGCATTCTCACCGGACGGGCAGTCCTGGCGGCTGACGCCGGTAACGCTCGTATGCAAGAAATCGCGAAAGCCATTCAGGAAGGCGCTGCTGCCTACCTGAAACGCCAGTATATGGCGATTGGCATCGTTGGTGCGGTTATCTTTGTGCTGACCTTCATCCTGCTCGGCTTCAAATCGGCCCTCGGTTTCGCCATTGGCGCAACGCTTTCGGGTGCAGCCGGTTACATTGGCATGATCGTTTCCGTTCGCGCCAACGTGCGCACGGCGGAAGCGGCGCGTCACGGTCTCGCTAAAGGCTTGGACATCGCGTTCAAATCTGGTGCTGTGACAGGCATGCTGGTTGCTGGCTTGGCGCTTCTAGGCGTCGCTGGTTACTACGGCGTGCTGCAGAGCATGGGTTCTGAAGGTCGCCAGCTGATCGACCCGCTGGTCGCCCTTGGCTTCGGTGCATCCCTCATCTCCCTGTCTCTTATACACATCTGACGCTGCCGACGAAT
>CAJXVF010000323.1 GCA_913060845.1 uncultured Alphaproteobacteria bacterium
CCGCGATATTCAGCAGCGCATCGTCCCGGATGACCCAGTTGCGCGGCTGATTACGGCGCATGGCTTCTCGTTCGCGCCAAGCGGCAGCTGCGCGCAGTAAGTTTAAGAATTTCGGCTTCTCATTGCGAATTTTCAGCCGCCGCCAAGCCTCATCCGGCTCATTGGCATAGAGGGAAGGGTCGACCAGCGCACGTTGCTCTTCTTTGGCCCAGTCCAATCGTCCGCGCGATTCAAGCATTGAAACCAGCCGCTCATAGACGACGCATAAATGCGTTACATCTGATATTGCATAGCTCAACTGCTGCGACGATAGCGGGCGTTCGGCCCAGTTCGTGAAGCGTGGGCCTTTGTCGATCTGCACACGAGCAATAGCTGAAACCAGCTTGTCGTACCCGACAGAATCGCCGAAGCCACACACCATCGCTGCAATTTGCGTATCGAACACCGGCAGGGGTGGCTCGCCCATGAGCTGGACGAAGATTTCTAGGTCCTGGCGCGCGGCATGGAAGACTTTGACGACCTGCTGATCGGCCATGATCTTCAGGAAGGGTGCCAAATCCAGCCCTTCAGCGAGTGGATCGATAGCTGCGGCGAATTCTGGCGTGGCTGCCTGGATCAGGCAAAGCTGTGGCCAGAAGGTCGAATCGCGCAGGAATTCGGTATCCACTGCAACATAGGTCGCGTCGGCAATCTCCGCACAAAAGGCGTCGAGATCGGATTGTTCGGTGATTAGGCGTATAGAATCAGTCATGTGGCCAACATATACACCTAAATGTAACCAGTTGAGACAATTGTTCGTGGCCCATACGTGGGACGAAGGTTGACACCTGTACGTTCCCCGTGGCCAATCCGGCCTGAAGCTTCCTGCCTGACGCATCTGAAAGAGCCATACCGCCATGCATCCCTATCGATCGCACACCTGCGGCGCACTGCGCCAAGAGAACGTGGGCCAGACTGTCCGTTTATCCGGCTGGGTTCACCGCAAGCGTGACCACGGCGGTCTGCTGTTCATCGATCTTAGGGATCATTACGGCCTGACACAGTGCGTATTCGACCGGGAGCGGGATGAGGCGGCCTTCATTATGGCCGAAGAAGTTCGGCTTGAGAGCGTCATCACATTGACTGGCGAGTGCGTTACACGTGCTGGCGATGCCAAGAATGATAATCTCCCAACCGGTGGCATTGAGTTGTGGGTGGATGAAGGTGTAGTTGATTCCGCTGTAGAATTCTTGCCGCTCCAAGTGAACAGCGAAGAGGATTATGGTGAGGAAACGCGCCTGCGTTACCGCTTCCTGGATCTGCGCCGTTTCAAGATGCAGCGGAACATCACGCTGCGTTCAGACGTGATTACCTCGATCCGTCGCCGCATGATCGACCAGGGCTTCCGTGAGTTCCAAACGCCAATCCTGACGGCTACAAGCCCGGAAGGCGCGCGCGATTTCCTGGTGCCATCACGGGCGCATCCAGGGCAGTTCTATGCGCTGCCACAAGCGCCGCAGCAGTTTAAGCAGTTGCTGATGGTCGCCGGGTTCGATCGCTACTTCCAGATTGCACCTTGCTTCCGGGATGAGGACGCACGCGCGGACCGTTCGCCAGGTGAGTTCTATCAGCTCGATTTTGAGATGAGCTTTGTGACGCAAGAAGATGTTTTTGCAGCGATTGAACCCGTCCTTCATGGCGTGTTTGAAGAATTCGCAGACGGGCGTTCCGTCACGCCAGCGCCGTTCCCGCGGATTCCTTATGACGAATCCATGCTAAAATATGGCTCGGACAAGCCGGACCTTCGGAACCCGATTGAGATCGTGGACGTGACCGAGGCATTCCGTGGTTCAAACTTCAAGATTTTCGCGGGCTTGATCGAGAAAGGCTCTGTCGTTCGCGCCGTTCCTGGTCCGGGCGGTGGCAGTCGCGCGTTCTGTGACCGGATGAACAGCTGGGCTCAAGGCGAAGGTAAGCCGGGCCTTGGCTACATCTTCTTCCGGGATGGCGAAGGTGCAGGACCAATTGCAAACAACATTGGGCCAGAGCGCGTTGAGCAAATCCGAGAAGCATGCGGCCTGAAGGACGGCGATTCCGTATTCTTTGTCTGCGATAAGCCTGAGGGTGCCGCAGAATTTGCAGGTGCCTCTCGCACCCGTGTTGGCGAAACGCTGGACTTGATTGAGCAGAACACCTTCAAATTCTGCTGGATCGTTGATTTCCCAATGTTTGAGCTGGATTCGAAAACTGGCGAGATGGCCTTCTCCCATAATCCGTTCTCCATGCCGCAGGGTGGTATGGATGCGCTGGAGAACCAGGATCCGCTGACCATTAAGGCGTATCAGTACGACATCGTCTGCAATGGCGTAGAATTGTCCTCTGGTGCGATCCGGAACCACCGTCCGGAAGTTATGTACAAAGCTTTCGAGATGGCGGGTTATGGGCCGGAAGAGGTCGATAACCGGTTTGGCGGCATGATTTCCGCCCTGAAGCTTGGCGCACCGCCCCATGGCGGTTCGGCGCCGGGCATCGACCGAATTGTGATGTTGCTTGCTGATGAGCCAAACATCCGCGAAGTCATCGCATTCCCGATGAACCAACAGGCTCAGGATCTGATGATGGGCGCGCCAGCGCCTGCAGATGATAGGCATCTCAAAGAGCTTGGTATCCGTCTCGACGGCCCAAAGGGCTAACGTCTTGGTGCGCTTTCTTGTTCTGGCGGTAATTATCTTCGGCCTGTCCGCCCCGGCGGCTGCCGGAGAGATTGCGCCGCATCGTGCCCTCTATGAAGTCACGATGGTCGGGCCAGCCCAGAACATTGATGACGCGGTTGGCCTACTGTCCGTCGAGATTTCCCGCAGCTGTGAGCAGTGGACCTACAGCCAGCGGTTTGAGCTAAAACTCATCCAAGAGGGCGCGGACCTTGGCGATTTCAGCTTCAGGCTGACAGCATGGGAGAGCTTGGATGGCGACCGCTATGGCTTCCGCTCCACGACATCCCAGAGTGATGAGGCGGGCGTCAAATTGGTTGGTCGCGGCGAGATCAACTCGGATGGTGCTGGCCTCGCTAAGTACACCGAACCGGCAGCGTTTGAGCGGCCTTTGCCGAGCGGCGTGCTGTTTCCAATTGGCTGGTTAAAAGCAGGCCTGGCAGCATCTGAAGCCGAAAAGAAACGGTTCAGCGGCCATGTGTTCATGGGAGCTGCACCCGACGAACCTCTTCGGGTAAACTCCATCATCGTGGCGGCAGATGCCGTAAGCCAAGGAGAGGCCTTGTTACGAGGCCCACGCTGGCGGCACCTTTCAGCCTTCTACAATCAGACTAGCGCTGAAGTGCCCGAATATGAGGCCGAGGAAACGGTGCTGGCCAATGGCGTTCTGGCTGGTGCCCTCATGCGGTATCCGACCTACGCACTCAAGGTAAAACTACAGCGGATTGAGGCCTTGCCGGTACCCAGCGACTGCTGAGCTTTCAGCGCTCAAGATTTCTTGTCGTTGCGGATAGCGCGACCTTTATAGATCGCCTCATTACCGCCTTTGGAGCGGATCGCAGCCATCGCCGCCTCCAACTTAATATGGCGCGCAGCACTCTCGCCAGGTGTTGCAGCCGCCAGAAGATCATCCTTATCAACCGCTTCATCTGCAGTATGTAAATCGGATGCGCCAAGGCCGATCAGGCGGAATTTCCTGCCGTCTAGCTCGGCCAACAGCATCGGTTCTGCGATTTTGTAGAGACGTTCAGCCAACTGTGTTGGGGGCTCAGCTGGGCGTTGCCGGGTCAAAATTTTAAATCCATCCGTTTTGAGCTTCATCACGACGGACCCAGCCGAATAATTTTTTGCCTTCAATTGAGCCGCAACTTTTTCCGCTTGCCGCCAAAGGATTGGGCGGAGGGTTTCCGGGTCGCCGAAGTCTGTTTGCAAAGTCGTTTCAGATGAAATGCTTTTGGTCTTCCGTTCGGGGCTGACTTTTCGTGGGTCCTCAGCTTTTGCGAAAGCTTCAAGCCGGGCACCGGATGCGCCATAGCGCTGCATCAGGCGACCTGGGGGCAGGCGGGCTAGATCACTGACGCGCCGAAACCCATCCCGCTCCAACTTCTCGACGAAGCGTTTGCCCACGCCTGGCAAAGCACCAACCGGCAGCGCTGCGACGATACCAGGCGCATCTGCACGACCAAGAACAGCGAATCCACGGGGCTTATCCATATCTGACGCCAATTTCGCCAAGAACTTGTTGCTGTCTCTTATACACATCTCCGAGCCCACGAGACCT
>CAJXVF010000324.1 GCA_913060845.1 uncultured Alphaproteobacteria bacterium
GAGATGTAGAGAGGTCTCGTGGGCTCGGAGATGTGTATAAGAGACAGTCTCCATATCGCGCAAAGGCAGGCCAGCCCGGAGCGCCATGGCGAGGCCATCCATGGATTTATCACCGGAAGGCGTGTGGTAGCGGTACATGGTCGGCCCGCCGCCTGTCGCCATCAGCACAGTTTTGGCACGGACGAGGCGGAATTCGCCGGTGCGCATATCGATGAACAGAACGCCCGCCAAGCCTTCGCCATTCTTGGCTGGGATCAAACCAATCGCGCGATGTTCTTCCATCCGGTCAAGCGGCTGTTTCAGCACTTGTTCCATCAGGCGGCTGATGATCTCAATGCCGGTCAGGTCGCCTTTATGGGCCGTGCGGTCAAAGGTTTGGCCCGCGAAGGCTTTCTGGTGGAGCGTGCCATCTGGATTGCGGTCGAAGAAGCAACCGATCTCGTTCTCAAGCTCATGGATGCGGGTGACGGCGGTTTCGACCAACCGCCACGCCATATCCTGGTGGGGCAGCCATTTGCCGCCCTCAATCGTGTCCATGAAATGTCGCTCAACGGAATCACCGGGGTTGAGGGCGACGTTGTATCCGCCTTGGACCATCCGCGTGCAGCCGCACTTCCCGATCAAGCCTTTAACCGCCAGCGTGATTTTCGCATCGGGTGCGGCCTTCTGGGCGTGAAGCGCTGCAAACAGGCCAGCGCCGCCGGTGCCGATAATCAGAATGTCCGTATCGTGCCGTTCAATATGCATGGCTCTACACCGCACTTAAGAAAAAGGTTGTCGATACGAAGAATGCGAGCGCCACAGCACCCGCCGCCAGCGTTTTCTGGCGAGGCGACCAGGGCAGAAATTCCAGCGCCAACAAGCGCAATCCGCCGAAGAAATGCGCGGCCAGCAAAAACACGAGGCCGTATTCCGCCAGCTTCACGATGGTCATATCCGTCCAGGACAGGAAGCCATCGAGCGCTTCTGGGCTCGTCAGCGCCATCGCTAATACATAGAAATGCAGCGGTAAGAACAGCGCCAATGCCAGCCCGGAAACCCGGTGCAGGAGGAAGGCGAACCAAAGCGGATGGGAGCGATGCGGGCTGATCATAGCGCCGTCACCGCATATACAGCACGAGCGCCCAGGATGCCGAGAATGGCAAATACGGCGAGCGTCAGCCCGCTCAAGGCGCTGCCTCGAACGCCAAACCACTCTGCGGCGACGGCCCGCACGCCAATTGAAGCATGGACGGAGACTGCAGCCACAAACAGGCCGTAGAACAGCATCCATGGGATAGAGCCTTGGGTGCGTCCTAGAATTTCAGCTGCCGAAAGACCACCCTGAACGGCATAAATCATCACGCCGATATGGGTGAGCACCAAAGGTGCCAGGATCAGCGCCGATAAGCGCTGGAGCATGTAAAGTCTAAGATCAAGCATGGCGCTATTTCCGAAGCCCGAGTGCGGCCTTAACGGTCGCGCGTTTCAGGCCAGCGATAGAGGCTGTCGGGTTCAATTCATTCGGGCAGAACTGCGCGCAATTCCCCATGGAATGGCAGTTGTGGCACCCCCCAGCGGCACTGACAGCATCCATCCGGGATTCATGCCCGCCGTCGCGCACATCGTTTACCAGCGTCCAGGCGCGGTTGAGGGCGGCTGGGCCTAAGTAATCTTCATTGCCTGCAACGGCATCGCAAGCAGCGTAGCATACGGCGCAGTTGATGCACTCGATTGCCTCGCTGGCGGCAAGGCGCTCTGGGGTTTCCGGATTAATCGGCGCCATTGGGTCATGGCGGGTTTTTGTGGGCGTGAAGGAGGCTTCAGCGGCGGTCCATTTGTCGAAGAACACCGTCATATCAGTAGCGAGATCGCGGATGACAGGCAGGTTCCGCAGCGGCGCGATCACAAGCTTGTTGTCTTTCAGAACCTTCTGCACATGGGTACGGCAGGTCCAGCGTGGCTGGCCGTTCACCATCATGGCGCAAGAACCGCACATGCCGACACGGCAAGCGAAGCGGTATGCCAGTGACGGGTCTTCGTTCTGCTGAATGTAGGTCACGACATCCAGGATCGTCTGGCTTTCCTGCTGCGGCGCTTTGAAACTCTCAAAGGCACCGCCATCTGGCCCACCGCGCCACACGGATACGTCCATCATTTTTTCTGGCTTGTCTGTCTCTGCCGCCATACTGCCCCGCTTTCAAATATCGAACGACGAAGCTACAGCATCACACGCGCCGCGTCGATGATCAGCTATCAATCGGCGGAGGCAGCCAGACGGTGAAACTGCTGCCCTCGCCAGTTTTACTGGTAATCGAAAGCTCGCCCCGGCAGCGGTTCAAAATGTGCTTCACGATGGCGAGGCCAAGGCCCGTGCCGCCCAAGTTGCGAGACCGGGCGACATCCACCCTGTAAAACCGTTCCGTTAGGCGCGGGATATGGGCTGCTGGAATACCTTCGCCCTGGTCCGTGATGGTGATGCTTGCGCCATCAGGCGTTGCGGCTGCAGTAATAGTCACGACACCGCCGCTCTTGCCGTATTTCACGCCGTTTTCAATCAAGTTCTGGAAGACCTGCTGCAACAGGTCAGGCTCCCCCATGACTGCAGGCAAGGGCGTTGCACAGGAGAATTCGAGCGTGGCGGGCCGGGCGGCGGCAACAGGCCCAAGTTGCGCGACGATCGCGGCGAGCAGGCTTTCTAGATCATCAGTGTGCCCGGGTGGGGAGTGCTCATCAAGCTCAATCCGAGAGAGCGAGAGGAGGTCCTGCACCAATCGCGTCATTCGATTGGCTTGTTCACGCATGATGCCAAGGAATTTGGCTTGCGCCTCAGGATCATATTTTGCTGGACCCTCAAGCGTTTCGATGAAGCCAACGAGGCTGGCCAGCGGTGTGCGTAATTCATGGCTGGCATTAGCGACGAAATCGGCCCGAAGGGCTTCCAGCCTGCGGATCGCGGTTAGGTCGTGCAATGTCATCACGGCCGCTTCACCACCACCGCCAACGCGCTCCAGCCGTCCGATGATTGCGCGGTAAGATCGGCCCTGGGCGGACCCGGCTTCGAAATCGACAGAAGCTTTGGGTGCTGCGCCGCTGAGCACGGTTTCCACACCATCCAGCAATTCAGGCTGCCGGAAGGCTTCCGCCAGCGTGCGGCCAACAATGCTTGGGCCGACTAACGCTTCGGCAGCCTGGTTGGCGTGGGTCACGTCTTGGCGGATATCTACGACGAATAAGGGCTCCGGCACCGCGTCAAGCACACGCTCGACTTTGACGGAGCGTTCTTTGAGCGCCTGGAGCGATCTGTTGACCCGGCGTTGACTTTCGATAAGCGCACGTGCCAAGTCGCCGCCAAGGGATGTTCGCCGTGCGGCGGGCAAGGGAGCGGATTCACCTTCACCAATAGCGCGAGAGCGGGCTCTGAGTGCTGCTGCGTCTCTGGCCCAAGGTAGAGTAGTAATCAGTCCGAGGATAATTGCGGCAACTGCCGCCAACGCCGCCTGCCAAAGCGTAAAGGCACCAAACGCCAATGCACCAGCTGAGACGACGAGCCCGGAGGCCGCCGCCGCCAGCGTCAAGCCAATAACATGGGACCGATCGGCCTCAGGCATTGACGTGACGAGCTGGCATAATGGCGGCGGCTGTCCGGTTCAGTTAGTCGATAGCGGCATGGGCAGCGAGAGCCGCCAAGTTCACCACTTCAGACACGGTTGCGCCCATGGGCACGATCTGCGCGGACTTCTCAAGGCCGAGTAGGGACGGGCCTATAACGCTGGCACCGCCAAGATACCGCAGCAGTTTCGCTGAGATGTTGCCGGACTGAAGCGCTGGCATTACCAGCACATTGGCCGGGCCTGTCAGGCGCGCAAACGGGTAGAGCCGCTCCCGGATCTCGTTGCTCATTGCAACGTCTACGGTCATGTCGCCTTCATATTCGAAGTCAACTTTGCGACCGTCCAGAATCTCCACGGCTTCCCGCACGCGCTGGCCAGATGGCCAGCCTGGGTTGCCGAAGTTGGAGTAGGACAGCAACGCCACCCGTGGCTCATAGCCCATGCGTTTGGCAGCCGCGGCGGCGGTGCAAGCGATGTCCGCCATCTCTTCTGGCGTCGGCACCTCATGTACATGAGTGTCGGCCATCAATACGGTCCGGTCACGGGCGATTACCGTGGTCAGGCCCATGGCGATATCGCCTTCTTTGACGCCAAGTACGTTGGTGATTTCTTCGAAGCAGACGGAGAAGCTACGCGTCAGACC
>CAJXVF010000325.1 GCA_913060845.1 uncultured Alphaproteobacteria bacterium
GATGTAGAGAGGTCTCGTGGGCTCGGAGATGTGTATAAGAGACAGGCATTAAAGCGCCTGGGCGTCACCACAATCGCAGACCTCATGCGCCGTGGGCCGCCAGGTGGTGTGCGCAGCAGTGACAGACAGCAGGGCTATCAACGCCAAGCGGAAGCAAACTGCCGGATCGCCGCGACCCAGCTTGGCCGCCAAGAACGCACATCGGCCAAGGGCTCACGCTATGCCTTCGTACAATTGTCCGACGCGACAGGCGTGATTGAAGCGACTGCATTCTCCGAAGTGCTGGCAGTCACCCGGGACCTTCTGGATTCCGGCAAGCCGCTGCTGCTGGGCGTTGAAGCCAAGATGGGCGATGGTGGGCTTCGCGTTTCCATTGTCTCCGCTAAGGATCTTGAAGAAGCCGCCGCCGATATGGGCCGAGAGCTGATGGTTTATGTGGAGGACGCAGTAGCGCTGCCGCATATCTCAACATTGCTGGAGCAAGAACCGGCAGGGCGCGCCCAAGTCACCCTAGTGTTGGAGATTGATCCAACCCGCGAAATCACATTGGCCCTCAAAAAGCGTATCCAATTGTCGCCTGCGACCGCCCAAGCAATTAAATCCTTACCCGGTGTGGCCATGGCCGAGGCGCTTTGAGAATTTTGCGGTCTAGCAGGGTATTGATTCAATTGAAAATCGTTGGTTAACAGGGTTTTAATCCCTTTTCGCCGTCGCACATTGAGACACCGGCTGCTAGGTTTCTTACTGAAAAGTAAAGAAACCCGCCTCGATTTACGCTAGGATATCGTATCGAATGGCATCGCAGGAGGCGGTACGCGCCATGGCTGACGCAATTATTTTTGGGCCGCAACGGTTCATTGATCGCACGTTTGACGACGCACTGAGCCTGCTGGAAGAAGTGCGCTCATACATCCTCTATGAGGAGCGATCTGACCGCATGGACCTTCCCCCTGCCGCCCGCGTGCGACAGAGCCTTGAGGCCACCCGCATGACAGCGCGCCTGACGAACGTCATGGCTTGGCTACTTTTGCAAAAAGCCGCCGCTGCTGGCGAAATTGAAGAACAAGAGCCCCTAAAAGCTGAAAACCGCTTAGGCGGCCGGGAAGCCTGCATGGATGATGCAGGTGTGGAAGATCCTGATTTACCAGATCGCATGCGTGAGCTCCTTGATCGCAGTCATCGTATGTACGTTCGGGTCGCCCGATTAGATGACATGATGCAGGGCGAACAAGTGGCGTAGTACGGGCGTTGCATCCGTGGTCTAAGCGGCGATACTGATTGGCGAAATACAAACTTCATCAATCAGGACCGCCAGACAATGTCGATGCTCGACCTCGGGCCAGAAGATGCGCTGTATTACGAATGGACGCCGCCTAGCAAAGCAGGTGCGCCAAGTTTCGTTTTCATCAACCCGATTACAGGCGACACCAGCCTTTGGAATGCGGCAGTTGTTCCAGCCATAAAGTCTGCTGGATTCGGTGTGCTCGCTTATGATTTTCGTGGGCAAACCGGCAGCCGCTTCAAGCCAGGCAGAGCGCTGGACGCAGACCTGATCGTCGATGATCTAAAAACCATTGTGCGCCAGATCGCGCCCCCAAAGCCCATCCTGGTCGGCCTCTCCATCGGCGGCCTCTACGCCGCCCGTGCAGTATTAGACGGCCTCGACACAGTTGGCCTTGTGCTAATCAACACGCTCCGTCGCATCACGCCACGCATTCAATGGATGAATGACGCCTCGCTTCGCGTCATGCAGGTCGGCGGGCCAAACCTGATGAAGGACCTCTACTTTCATCTCCTTGTCGGCGAACCGTTTCAGGAGGCTAACCGCGCTGCGTTCCTGGCAGATGATCCCGACTACACACCGCTTGATCCCAATTCCGGTGCGGCCAACCTCGTCACCCACATGGGGGCGACCAGTTGGGATGTGGACTGGTCAAAACTGGAACTGCCCGTGCTCTCCGTAACAGGGCTGCAAGACCGGGTATTCTACGACGCCGACATCGTGAATGAACTTTACGCCACCTTGCCGGATGCCCGCCGCGTCGACCTGGCAGACGCTGGCCATATGGTTCCAGCCGAAACACCAGACGCATTGGTCGACGCCCTTCAGGTATTCGCGGCGGAGATCGCTTAATGCGCGGCTGGGTCGCGTATCTTGCGTGCTTTATAGGCGTCTGTGGCCATGCCTCCAGCGAATTCGTGGCCAAGCTTGCTGCGACGCCTGGGCCTGAATTTAGCGTATGGCGATTTATGATCGGCGGCCTTGGCCTGTTGATCGCGACCCGTTTCTGGCCCGGAGCGCGCGATCTCATCACGCCGATCAAGCAGGACTGGCGGCGCATTCTGCCGCTCGCGTGCCTTGGCATGTCCATGGGGCAGTTGTTTTTCCACTGGGCGCTGGATTACGCCAGCATCATCCAAGTCGCGACTATGGTGACCGCCATGCCGATCATCGTCATCGGTGTCGACTGGTTGATCAATCGCACGCCCATATCCGCGCCCAAGCTAATCAGCGGATTCGGCGCATTTATCGGCGTGTTGTTGCTGCTAACTGATGGCTATCTGGATGCCTTCGATATTACTGGCGACGCTTTTGTCGGCACAGTGATGGCGTTTGGCTGCGCGATTATCGGCGCTTTCTATTTGGTGCTCGTGCGCCCGGCTGTCATCGACCACGGCGCTGTTCGCATGACAGCCTATACATTCGTGCTGGGCTTCTTCTTCCTCTATCTCGTGGTTGGGTTTGCCTGGGGCATCTGGGTCGATCCGCTAACGCTGTTTGACAAGCGCCCGGAACAGATCGTCGGCATCTTCACCATTGGCATTTGGAACACAACCATCGCCATGATCCTCTGGCTCGCAGGGCTGTCCTTTGCGCCGGATTTGGTGCGGGCAAACTATATGTTCTTCCTCAAACCGGTGATCGCCGCCTTCTTGGCAATCGCCATTATTGGGGACAGCCTTTCGCTTATGCAGGGCTTGGCGATCTTCGCCATTCTGTTTTGTGTCGGCATGGAATATGTTTGGACTGACCGCGCCGCCAAGGCAGCCGCCCGCCGCGCCAAAGCTTAGGACGACCGCCTGATGCGTATATACCCCGCAGAAACCCTCCGCCGCCAGATTGAAGCCGTGCTCGCCGCATGGGGCCTCGCAGCGGAGCGGGGCAACCTGATCTCCGGCCTGATGGTGGAAGCCGACCTTCGCGGCATCGACAGCCACGGCATCGGCATGCTGCCCCACTACGAAACGCGTCGTCAGAATGGAATGATTTTTCCTGCCGCTGAGCCCGTCGTGGAAACCGATTCACCGGCGTTCTGCGTTATCGACGCTGGCCATAGCCTGGGCCACGCTCCAGGTGCGCTGGCAATGGGCATGGCGATTGAGAAAGCCCGCGTGATGGGCGTCGGCATGGGGCTCGTGAAACGCTCCAACCACTACGGAGCGGCTGGCGTATACGCGACCATGGCGGCGGACGCTGGCATGATCGGCATGAGCATGACGGGCACGTCCCAGCGCTCCATAGTGCCAACCTTCGCCATGGAGCCGATGTATTCCACCAACCCCATCGCCTTCGCTGTGCCAGGGCCAAATGGCCAGCACCCGATCGTGCTGGATATGGCGACATCAACCGTCGCTGTCGGCAAGTTGGATATCGCCCGCCGCACCGGCAAGCCCCTGCCGGAAGGCTGGGCGCTGACGCCTGAAGGCCAGCCGGAAACGGATGCCCAAACGGCATTCGACGCTCGCCCCCGCCGCATGACGCCCTTGGGCGGAGACCGTGAGCGCGGCAGTCACAAAGGCTACGGCCTCGCTGTGATGGTAGATATTCTCTCCAGCGTGCTGACGGGCTCCTGGTTTGGCGCGCACGACCTCAAGACCGGAAAAACCGGCAAGCACCATATGATTGGCAGCTTCTTCCTGGCGCTCGACCCAGACATGTTCAGGGACAGCCGCGAAGATTTTGACGCCGATATGGCGGCACTCGTCGATTTCCTAAAATCCACGCCGCCGCTTGACCCGGACCAACCCGTTATGGTCGCAGGCGAGCCAGAACGCATCGCCAAGGCGGAGCGCGAAAAAACCGGCATTCCCGTTAGCGATAAACTGTTTGAAGAACTCCGGTCTGCCGCTGAATCCAGCGGTGCCGCATTCCTGCTTGGCAATTAGGAGCCCAATCCATGTCCGCCGCACCCACAAACCCTGTCTCTTATACACATCTCCGAGCCCACGA
>CAJXVF010000326.1 GCA_913060845.1 uncultured Alphaproteobacteria bacterium
CCTCTCTATTCGTCGGCAGCGTCAGATGTGTATAAGAGACAGGTACTTAAATCTGCGTCGGGAGAAAAGTCTATCAGAGGCACCATCAGTCGATGGCAATTGAACCAATCTTTGCAGACTTCCCTTGTCATGCGAACTGCTCGCCTGCAAAGCTCAGGGGCGAATTTGAATTCGGGTTTGCTGATGATGGCACCATTGTGTCAAACAACGGAGTCTCACAAATCTCAGAGCGGTTCAAAATTTCGTTAGGTAGCTATTAGGAGCAATGTTAGATCCGCATCCGGATTGCTCAATAGTTCAGTATTCAAAATCATACGTCGCTGAACCAGCTGCTTTCCGACCATAAAAGCGATTGGCAAATTTACCGCGTCTACCGCGATGACGCAGCCGTCGCGCAAGTAGAACACCACAAATCCCTTATCCGCCGGGCTACCATGCATGACACGCTGATCATGGCCTTGTGACAAGCCGACCATCTGCAGACGAATGTCATACTGATTCGACCAGAACCACGGCACGCTATCGTAGGGCTTGTCCTCACCCATCAATACTGCTGCGGCAGTACGCGCCTGATCAACAGCATTCGCTACCGACTCCAGCCGTAGTCTGTCTTCAAAAAAAAGATTGCGATGGCGTGTGCAGTCTCCGATCGCCAGAATGGCGGGGTCATCGGTGCGAGTAAACTCATCGACGAGAATACCGCCATCGCAGGTCAGGCCGGCGGCCTCTGCCAGTGCGGTATCTGGTATGACGCCAATCGAAACAAGCACGATATCCGCCGACACCGTGTCGCCATTGGCCAACCGGACCCCGGCAACAAACCCGTGATCCCCGGTTTCGAACCCGGTCACCCCTGTATCCAGTCGTACATCCACCCCGGCATCACGATGTCTGGCATAAAAAAAAGCGGACATCTCCGGCCCGGTAACCCGCTGCATCAGACGCCCGGCAGCTTCCAGCACCGTAACATGGACACCCTTCTTGACTGCGCTGGCGGCGACCTCAAGGCCGACGAAACCGCCGCCGACTATAACCAGACGTTTGCCCGGAACGAGCACCTCACGCAGGGCATCCGCGTCAGCCATGTCATGCAAATAATAAATGCCCTTCAGCTTGGCCCCCGGCGACGTCAGGCGCCGAACCTGTGAGCCAGTGGCCAGGACAAGGCGGTCGTATTTGATCTTACTGTGATCGGATAATCTGACCGTCTTGCTGTCTCGGTCGATCTGATCGACACGCACACCGAGCCGCAATTGATAACCTGCATTTTCGTATACCGAGCGTGGCTTCAGGTACAGTGATTCCTGCTCAACCTCACCGGCCAGATAATTCTTCGACAGAGGTGGTCGCTGGTACGGTGGATGTGGTTCTTCACCGATCAGCACCACCTCATGCTGGTACCTGCCTCGCAGCAAGGCGGCCAAAAGCGCACCTGCTGCATGCCCACTCCCAACGATGACTGTCACCTCTTGCGATTTATTCGCCATGGCCTCTCTCAGACTGATTTATGGGAAAGTTTTTTCAGGCGCCGGATGTCGCGGCATCCTCAAGCATCATCGCGGCGCCCTTCTCGCCGATCATGGTCGCCGGTTGATTGGTATTGCCACCCACCAAGGTCGGCATGATCGACGCGTCGATCACCCGCAGACACTGCACGCCATGCACTCGCAAACGCGGGTCCACCACTGCCAGCGAATCGACGCCCATTTTGCATGTACCGACCGGGTGATATGCCGATTCAGCGCTGCGCCGCACCCAGTCTGCGAGGTCTTGGTCCGACAACAGCGCCTCTCCGGGGGAAACCTCGACATCATGGTGCGGCGCAAAGGCCGGCTGTACCAGAATCTCGCGCACCATTCGCACCCCGCGAACAAGTCGCTCAACATCCGCGGGGTCGGACAAATAGGCGGGATCGATCAGCGGTGCCGCATGGGGATCAGCGCTGTGCAGACCGACTCGGCCCCGTGACAAAGGCCGAAGCCCATAGATCATGACTATGTAGCCATAACCACTCATTGCGGTCTTAATGTCCCGTCCGTGATTAGCGTACAGCATGGGCCCGAAGTGTAGCTGCAGATCGGGAATCGGCTCTTGCGGCCGGGAGCGGATAAACCCGCCAGCCTCGGCGCCGTTGCTGGACAGCACCCCGCGCCGACCAGCCAGATACTGCAGCACGGCCCATAATCCCTTGAGCCAGTAGCTTGGATGCATCGAAATACCCAGACGGGTGCGTGCCCGGGCACGAACAAACACGTCGATATGGTCCTGAAGATTCTGCCCCACCCCTTCCAACGCGTGACGCACCTGAATGCCGTGCCTGTCAAGTTCCTCACGCGGACCGATTCCGGATAACATCAGCAGATGCGGCGAATTGAACGCGCCACCGCAGAGTACGACCTCGCGCGCTGCTCGAATCTGTACTAGGCCCGTCCCGCTCCGATACTCCACACCGACAGCACGTGTCCCTTCGAGCAGTACTCGGGTGACATGTGAACCACTTCGTACAGTCAGGTTCGGGCGTCCTGACGCCGGCTCAAGATAGGCGCGTGCATTGCTGCATCGCGCACCATTTTTCTGATAGGCGTAGTAGAAACCTACACCCTCCTGATGATGGCCATTAAAGTCGCTGTTGTGGCGGTGTCCAGCCTGCTTTGCAGACTCAACAAACACCAGACTAAGGGGATTGGTATAGCGGCGTTCAGCAACATTGAGTGGACCTCCCCGACCATGGAACGGCACATCAAGCGGATTCAATGGCGGCTCGAAATTCTCCGACTTCGTGAAATAAGGCAGCACCTCTTGGTATGACCATCCCTGACAACCCAGTTTCTCCCATTCATCATAATCTTGAGCATGACCACGGATGTAAACCTGAGCGTTGATGCCGCTCGACCCACCAAGCATCTTACCCCGAGGCTGGAACAACGAACGACCATACATATGCCGCTGCGGCTCAGTCTTGAACTGCCAGTTGTAACGACGGCTGAACATGAGTTGCAAGAATCCCAGAGGTATATTCACGAAGGGGTTATGACGACTCTCTGGTCCGGCCTCGAGCAAAAGTACGGAATAAAGACCACTCTCGGACAGCCGGTTAGCGACCGCACAACCTGCCGAGCCAGCCCCAACCACCACGTAGTCAAACTGCTCTGACGCTCGCCCGCCCTGATGGCTCATCTACTCTTCTCCGTCAACTTCACCATCAGCTTTGAATAGCCGCGTACAAAGTTTGATTGAACAAGCTCCGGCTCGCCAACGACTTCGATGTCATCGAAACGCTTCAGCAACTCCTCCCAAAGAATGCGCAGTTGAAGTTCAGCAAGGCGATTACCCATACAACGATGAACGCCATAGCCAAACGACATATGATTTCTTGCATCATGACGGTCGATGATGAATTGATCGGGATTTTCAAATTTTCGTTCGTCACGATTTCCTGATGCATACCACATCACAACACGGTCACCCTTCTTGATGGTCTGACCATGCAGCTCGACATCCTGTGTAGCAACGCGACGCATATGCGCAAGCGGGGTTTGCCAACGGATGATTTCCGAAACCATATTAGGAATCAGCCCCGGATTTGCCTTAAGCTTAACGAATTCTTCGGGAAACCGATTTAGGGCGAGCACGCCACCACTCATAGAATTTCGTGTGGTGTCATTGCCACCGACGATGAGTAGCGCTAGGTTACCAATAAACTCCATCGGACGATTAATCAGGTCTTTGGTGTCCTCGTTACTCTGCATCATGCTAATCAGGTCGAAGCCAACCTTTTCGCCGGCTGCTCGATCAGCTTCTTTGTTGCGCCAAAGGGTTGAGAAGGACCACGCCATATCCGCTGCATCGTCAAACATGACATCTTCATTGGTAGATTCACCACCTGTTGCCGATGACGCACCCGATAATCGATCTGACCAGCCCACAAGCTTATGGCGTTCTTCGTAGGGAAAATCTAGTAAGGTTGCGAGCATCCTAGCGGTTAGTTCTTTCGATACCTTGGGCACCCAGTTGAAAGGCTCATTCAGCGGAAGGCTGTCAAGCACCTCGCCGGTACGGCTACGAATCAGCCCCTCTATTTCTCTCAGATTTTGAGGCGCCACGACGCCTTGAACTGCCCGTCGCTGCTTATCATGCCGAGGCGGATCCATGGCAATAAACATTTCGACGGACCTGTCTCTTATACACATCTCCGAGCCCACGAGACCTCTCTACATCTCGTA
>CAJXVF010000327.1 GCA_913060845.1 uncultured Alphaproteobacteria bacterium
GAGAGGTCTCGTGGGCTCGGAGATGTGTATAAGAGACAGTTGCTGCGCCGGTCTTGGCATGAAGTCATAAGCCAGGAATTCTTTGGACTTGGTTGCGAAGTGAACGCAACCACCGACCGCACCCAAGCTCGCCATGGATGGCTTGGTGACTGTCAGCGTGAAGAACATGGCGGTTGCTGCATCCGCGGCGGACCCACCCCGGCCCAGAATGTCCCGGCCGACCAGCGCCGCCCTTGGCTCGTCTGCTGCGACACCGCCAACGAAGCCAGTGATAAACCCTGGTTCGCCAACTTTCTTGCTTTCGCCGCATGCAGATAACGCCAATGCAGCCGCTATCGCGGTCAGCGATAACCGCACGGTGCGTTGACGTTGGATGGCATGATGCCTAGGTATGTGGAGTACGCGTAGGGACAGGTTCAGCATGAAACTCACGATGCGAATTATGTCAGCCGCCGTTGTGCTTTGGATGGCGCTTCAGCCAACCACGCTCAGCGCCCGGCCGGCGGTAATCCGGGACGCTGAGATAGAAAATATCATTCGCGGCTACGCGACGCCACTGCTGCAAGCAGCGGGCACCGCGCCGGGCGATGCTCGGTTGATACTGGTCCGGGATAATCAGATCAACGCCTTTGTCGCCGGTGGCATGAATATCTTTATTTACACAGGCCTATTGCGGAGCGTTGATAGCCCCGATGAAATCCGTGGCGTGCTTGCTCACGAGATCGGCCATATCGCGGGCGGCCATATCGCTAGGCTCGGTGCAGAGTTGGAACGGGCTTCAGCGCAAGCGCTGTTAAGCACGATCCTTGGCGTTGCTGTTGCGGTGGCTGCCGGACGGGCGGACGCTGGGGCAGCCGTAATCGCGGGTGGATCAGGCTCCGCACAGCGCGGCCTGCTGGCCCACACGCGCGCCCAGGAAAGTGCGGCGGATCAAGCAGCGTTCCGATATCTTGAAGTCAGTGGTCTGTCTGCTGCGGGTATGGTCGCTATGTTGGAACGCCTGGCCGGGCAAGAGCTTGTATCAGACACCTATCAAGATCCCTATGTGCGCACCCATCCACTGTCCAGGGATCGCGTGCGCTCGGCCAAAGCTTTTGTTAACCGGGCCCGCAATCCGGGCCGAACGGCTACTCCGGCAGAGCTGGCAACCTATGACCGGATCAAGGCCAAACTTGCCGGGTTCATTGATTCACCACAACGCACGCTTGATCGCTATGCAGCAAATGACCGAAGCGTGCCTGCACGATACGCTCGCTCCATCGCGCAATACCGCAGGGGTGATCTTGTAGCCGCCCTGCGGGGGATCGATGGGTTGATCCAGCAAGCGCCGAATGATCCCTATTTCCATGAACTGAAAGGCCAGATGCTCTACGAGAATGGCCGCGTGCAAGAATCGGCTTTGGCTTATGAAGCTGCCATTGCCCTGCTGCCAAGTGACCCTGCACTTATGGGGCCAGCAGCAAAAGCAATGATGGAAGCCGGCGGGGCAGAGCGCACAGCCCGCGCCATTCAGATGCTGGAACGCGTAACGCTGCTGGAGCCGCGCAATCCTGGCGCATGGCGGCAACTCGGCATCGGCTACGGCAAAATGGATCGTATCGGTGATGCGTCTGTGGCGCTGGCGGAAGCGAATATGTTGAACGGCCGAAAGGCGGATGCAGGGCTGCAAGCGCGTCGCGCCCAGCATCACCTGAAAGAGGGCACGCCCGGCTGGTTAAAAGCAGAAGATATCCTGCGCACGATTGAGCAACAGAAAAAATAGGGCTGCTAAGCAATGTCTGACTTTGAAACCATCCGCTACGAAAATCCTGCCCCCGGCGTCGCGCGCATTGTTCTAGCGCGCCCTGACGCCCGGAATGCGCAAGATTTGTCGATGACCTATGAAATCGACGAGGCCTTCAAGCTGGCTGGTGCCGATGATGCGATCAAGGTCGTGATCTTGGCGGGTGATGACCCGCATTTCTCTTCCGGTCATGATCTGCGCGGCAAGTCCGGCAAGACCATGGATGATTTCGAGCAGGTCACCATGTGGGGGGCGTTCGACGCAGGTGGCGCTGAAGGCCGCTTGAGCCGCGAGATGGAAGTCTATCTCGGCATGAGCAAGCGTTGGCGGGATTTCCCAAAGCCGACAATCGCTGCCGTCCAGGGGAAATGCATTGCAGGCGGGCTGATGCTGGCCTGGGTTTGTGATTTGATCCTGGCTTCAGACGATGCGCAATTCCGTGACCCCGTGATTGACCTTGGTGTGTGCGGCGTTGAATGGTTCGCCCACCCTTGGGAACTTGGTTGGCGTAAGGCGAAGGAATTGCTGTTCACGGCGGATTGGTTTTCAGCCGAGGAAGCCCGTGAATTCGGCATGGTCAACCGCGTGATCCCGCGTGCAGAGCTAAATGAACACGCATTGAAATTGGCGGAACAGATCGCCAGCAAACCAGCGTTCGCGTTGAAGGCGACGAAACTGGCCATTAATCAGGCACAGGATGCCGCTGGGTTCCAGACTGGTATGAACACGGTGTTTGCATGGCATCAGCTCTGCCACGCGCACAATATGCAGATGTTCAATCTGGCGGTCGATCCGTCCGGTCTTGCACCTTCTGTGAAAGGCCGAACGGATGCGCGCCTAGCGCCGAAGAAGTAGGCGCTTATTTGACGCTAGAAAACACCGTTGGCTGCAGGAATGAGTTCGAGTAGCCGGAGATCAGCGGGCCGTTTTCTTCAGTCTTAGCGCGCTTGGTTGCCCATTCTGGATCAACCATGAACTTGCCCCACTTGTCCTCGCGATCCGCGAGTGAGTCCCAAGCGAGCAGGTAGTAGAGGTCCTGGTTGCTTTCGCCGACAAGCACGGTCCAAAACCCAGCTTGGCGAATGCCCATGCGTTCCCAAATTTTCAGCGTGATGGTGTCGAACCGATTAAGCAGGTCCGGCATGCGGCCCGGCATGGCGTGATAGACGCGAAGTTCATAGATCATTGGCTTTGTCCCAAGATGTGTGAATGGATGGAAGCTATCTTGGATCAGACGCGAGCGCCCCGGCAAGGGCTTTAGCTGAACGCAATCGCGACCCAACCGACGACCAGCACCGCCAGCGCAAACGGCGCCAGCTTGCGAACGATGGCGGCTTCCTGCCCGATCAGCCCAAGCGCGGCAGCCGCCATCGCAACGCGCATGGGCGACAGCATGGTGTAGGCGCTGGCGACTACATTCTGCGTCGTGATGGAGATTGTGCCGCCTTCGCCTGTTGCGACACCGAGTGCGGCCTGAAGCTCTGCCAGCATGCCGTGGGCAGCCGCGTTTGAACCCGTCAGCCATCCAGCAAGAGCCGCGAAGATGGGCGTGGCATAGCCCGCACTTTCGCCAAGCGCGCCGGCCACGGCAGATGCAATCACTGTCTGTGAGCCAGCACCAGACATGCCTTCACCCAACACGACATAGCCCGCTGTGACCAAAGTCGGGACCCACGCAAGCTTGAGGGCGGCCTTCGCTTGCGTGCAGATGGACCCAGGCGTCATGCCTTTCGCCAAGCCAAACAAAACCGCAATGATGATGAGCCACGTTGCGGCGTGGGCTGCCGGGGGGAAGCTATACAGGTCCGACCAAGGCTGGATCGTCCATAGGGAGGCCAGGGCCGGTGTCACACTAGGCATTAGCCGCAAGGCGATCAGCGCTGCCGCCAGGATCGCGAATGGGCCTGCACGTAATGGTTCCCGCCCACGCGCCCGATCAATCAACCATCGCAAGGCAAATAGCGCGCCGCCTGCGATGACGCCAGCAACATCAACAACGCCCATGCGGTTCGTGAAGTAGAGGATTGTCAGCATTGCAGTGAGCCAGAGCGCTTCCGGCAGCATGGCAGAGGGCTTGAAGCCCCCTGGCGCCCAGAACCAGAACAGGGTTAGCGCTGCTGTCAGCACTGGTATGGAGAGGATCGCACTATCTGCGCCAAGCGTAGCCAAAGGCGTTTCAGTCAGTCCTGATGCGATCTGTGTGCCGATGGCCAGTGCGCCCCACGGCACGAGCGAAAGGGAAAGCAGCGCCAGCGGCGCAATCCTGTCGCGTGGCAGCCCGGAGCCTTGCAGGACCGCCACGGCAGCAACAGCACCAAGGCCGAACCCGCTGGCGCTTTCTACGAATACGCCGAGCAGAAAGATCGCGGCGAAGGCCCTGTCTCTTATACACATCTCCGAGCCCACGAGACCTCTCTACATCTCG
>CAJXVF010000328.1 GCA_913060845.1 uncultured Alphaproteobacteria bacterium
CGAAGCTTCTTCACTGCATGCGGCTATGAACCGGAATGATCCAAATCCGCTCTAGTAGGGCGCGCCAGTATAGCTCTCGGCAAATGCGGTTTGGGCGGCGGGGTTATCTGTGAGCCGTGCCAATTCTGCCAATTGCAGGCGGCAATCAAATGGGGAGGCATCCTCATAACGATGGGTCAATGCCGTCAATTCAGATGAGAATCTGACCGCTTGCCATACGCGTGCCAACGCCTTGCCTGAATAGGCATCAAGTCCCGCGCTCGATTTCTCCTCGTAGAATTCACGGAGCGCGCCAGCCAGATAATATACATCGCTTGCAGCGAGGTTCAGGCCTTTGGCCCCTGTTGGCGGCACGATATGGCCAGCATCGCCTGCCAAGAACATGCGCCCGAACCGGAGAGGTTCTGCGACAAAACTGCGGAGCGGCGCCACGCTCATCTCAAGCGCCGTGCCTGTGGTGACGCGGGCCGCTGCCTCAGCATCTAAGCGTGCGCGCACTTCATCCCAAAACTGATTGATTGACCATGCATTTACATCTTCATCTACGGCACATTGCAGATAATACCGGCTGCGCGTAAGTGAACGCATGGAACACAAAGCAAAGCCACGCGGATGGTTCACATATATCAGCTCATTGGATACCGGCGGCACGTCAGCCAGCACGCCCAGCCATGCAAAGGGGAAGACGCGCTCGAATTCTTGAATTGCTTCTGAAGGAAGACTGGCCCGGCAGACACCATAATAGCCATCTGCGCCAATGATGAAATCACAAGGTATTTCAGAATCTTGCCCATCTTTCTTAAAGAGAACTTTCGGGTAGTTACCATCGAAATCGACAGGCACAACCGCATCTGCCTCATAGATTGTTTGTGCGTTTGAGCCGTTGCGCGCGCTCATGAGGTCTCGGGTTACTTCAGTCTGGCCGTAAACGGTAACTTTGCGGCCACCTGTCCGGGCACCAAGATCTATGCGGCGGCGCATGCCGTTAAAGGCGATTTCCAGCCCGTCATGGATCAGTCCCTCAGCATCGATACGGCCTGCGAGGTCCAGCCCGCGAAGCTGTTGCACGGTTCCGGATTCAAGCACGCCCGCACGGATGCGGCCCAGGACATAATCGGCAGATTGCTTTTCAATAATGACATTGTCGATACCGGCGGCAGTCAAATGCGCACCGAGCAATAGGCCAGCCGGCCCAGCTCCAATAATGACGACTTGTGTGCGCATACGCCCTCCCAACTCAGCGTATGCTGCCATGAAATGCAGCATACGCCCAAGCAGGAAAGCGTGTGGCTTAGGCTTTTGCCTTAATCGCCGCTTGCCCAGCCGCGAGCCGCGCTATTGGCGTGCGATAGGGGGAGCATGAAACGTAGTCCAATCCAGCACTGTGGCAGAACTCCACTGATGCCGGATCGCCGCCATGCTCACCGCAGATGCCAAGTTTGATGTCTGGACGGGTTTTGCGTCCACGTTCAGCAGCGATTTCGATCAACTCGCCAACGCCTTCAGGGTCGAGCGACACGAACGGGTCCTTTTCCAACACCCCTTGGCGGAGATAGCTATCCAGGAAGGAGGCTGCATCATCACGCGAGAGGCCGAACGTGGTCTGCGTCAGATCATTCGTGCCGAAGCTGAAGAATTCCGCATGCTCTGCAATATCTGCTGCGCGTAGGGCGGCGCGGGGCAGCTCAATCATCGTGCCGACTTGGTATTCCACCGCACGGCCAGTTTCTGCCGCGACAGCCTTGGCGACGGCATCAACCAGCGCCTTCATGCGTTCGATTTCAGCTTTGGTCGCGACCAGTGGGATCATGACTTCGGGGATGACAGGCTTGCCAGTTTCCTCAGCGAGTGCGCCTGCAGCCTCGAAAATCGCACGGGCCTGCATTTCGTAAATCTCAGGGTACGTGATCGCCAAACGACATCCCCGGTGACCAAGCATAGGGTTGGCTTCAGTTAGCCGCGCGGCGCGTTCTCGGATTGCATCCAGTGACTTGCCAGAAACGCGAGCGATTTCTGCCATTTCGTCATCGGTGTGCGGCAGGAACTCGTGCAGCGGCGGATCAAGCAAGCGAATGGTAACAGGAAGTCCGGACATGATGCGGAAAAGGTCGTGGAAATCTTGGCGTTGCATGGGCAGCAGTTTTGCGAGCGCGGCCTGTCGGCCCATTTTATCATCCGCCATGATCATCTCACGGACGGACACAATGCGCTCTGCATCAAAGAACATATGCTCTGTGCGGCAGAGACCGATACCCTCTGCGCCAAAGCTGAGCGCCACTTCTGCGTCTGCTGGCGTTTCGGCGTTAGTTCGCACTCGCAGCTTACGAGCAGAGTCGGCCATTTCCATAAGCCGTGCGAAATCTTCTGAAAGCTCAGGGCTCAATGTTGGCACCGCGCCTAGATACACGTGGCCTTGTCCGCCATCCAAGGTAATGCGCTCGCCCTTTTTGATCTCACGACCGCCAGCGCGGAATACACCCTTGGCATAATCCACGACGACTTCACCCGCACCCGCGACGCAGGACCGACCCATGCCACGCGCGACAACGGCAGCATGGCTCGTCATGCCGCCGCGGCTGGTAAGAATGCCCCGGGCTGCGTGCATGCCATGAATATCTTCAGGGCTTGTTTCTACCCGCACCAGGATCACATCTACGCCAGCTTGGGATAGCGATTCAGCTTCGTCAGCGTTGAACACGACCTCGCCGGATACAGCGCCGGGGGATGCAGGTAGGCCGCGTGCGAGCAAGGTGCGCTCAGCATTTGGGTCCAGCATTGGGTGCAAAAGTTGGTCTAGCGATGCCGGGTCTACGCGCAGGACGGCTTCGTCCTTGGTGATCAACCCTTCGCCCGCCATTTCAACGGCGATGCGCACGGCAGCCTTTGCTGTGCGCTTGCCGGAGCGCGTTTGCAGCATCCAGAGGCGGCCTTCCTCGACCGTGAACTCAATGTCCTGCATGTCGCGGTAATGGCGCTCTAGGTCGGCCTGCACTTCAAGCAATTGCCCAAAGACCTCAGGCATAGCTTCTTCCATGGACAGTAGTTCAGATTCCTGAGCTTCTCGGCCTTGGATGGTGAGCGACTGCGGCGTGCGGATGCCGGCGACAACGTCTTCGCCCTGCGCATTCACTAGGAATTCGCCGTAGAACATCTTTTCGCCGGTGGATGGGTCGCGCGTGAAGGCAACGCCGGTTGCGGATGTGTCCCCCATATTGCCGAACACCATGGCCTGCACGTTAACGGCAGTGCCCCAGCTTTCTGGAATATCATGGAGGCGGCGATACGTGGCGGCGCGTGGGGTCTGCCAGCTTTGGAATACAGCGCTGATGGCGCCCCAGAGCTGCGCCTTCGGATCATCCGGGAACGGCTCGTCCAGATCCTCGTGCACCAGTTGCTTGAACTTCAGCGCCAGTTCGCGCCAATCATTTGCGTCCAGGTCAGTGTCGAGAACAATGCCTTTGCGTTCTTTGCGAAGTTCGATTTGCTCTTCGAACATTCCATGGTCTGCGCCCATGACGACGTCGGCGTACATTTGCACGAAGCGTCGGTAGCTATCCCATGCGAAACGCTCGGAACCAGATTGGATGGCGAGGCCTGCGACTGTTTCCTCGTTCAGGCCAAGGTTCAGCACAGTATCCATCATGCCGGGCATGGAAACCCGGGCACCGGAGCGGACGGATACAAGCAGCGGCCGTGCAGGATCGCCAAACTTACGGTCGGTCGTGGCTTCGATGGTCTCAAGCGCTTTGGCGACAGCGGCTTCAAGGTCATCAGGATATTTGCTGCCATTGTCGTAATAGGCCGTGCAGACGTCCGTGGTGATCGTAAATCCTGGCGGCACCGGTAGGCCAAGGCTGGCCATCTCGGCCAAGTTGGCGCCTTTGCCGCCCAGCAATTCCCGCATTTCGGAACGGCCGTCCGCAGACCCGCCGCCGAAGCTGTACACCAATTTTGTCATCGTCTGACTCGTCCTATTCCGGAACATATGGGCCGCAGCCCTCGTCCTAACCTTCGATCAGCGAAAAGTCGGCAACGCCGCGCATCGTGGCACCAATCTCTGAGAGCAGCCGGAGCCTATTGGCGCGCACCGTTGGATCATCCGCATTAACGGTGACTTCTTCAAAGAACGCATCAACGGGTTGGCGGAGGCCCGCCAAGGCTGCCATAGCCCCGCTGAAATCCCCTGC
>CAJXVF010000329.1 GCA_913060845.1 uncultured Alphaproteobacteria bacterium
CGAGATGTAGAGAGGTCTCGTGGGCTCGGAGATGTGTATAAGAGACAGATCCACCACTTGATGCGCGCTCGTTATCGGGCGCGGATTGGTGTGAGTCCAACGATCATGCATCGAAAGCTCAGCGGCGCGCTCGAACTGATCCGGCGTAACGCCTACAGCGCTTAAGCTGCGCGGCATGCCCAGGCCTTCAATGAAATCATGCAGTACATCTGCCGCGTCCCGGCCCGGCGCGCCCATGGCGATGGACACCAAGTTCTGCCGATTCCCATGATCCGCCGGTTTGTTCCAGCGCATGACAGCCGGCAGCGTCACGCAGGATGTATGCCCATGGGCCACACCAAATGATCCGCCAAGAATATGTCCGATGGCATGGCTGGCACCCTTTGGCACACCGGCCTGGGTGCTGGCCATAGAAAGCCACGCGCCCATCTGGCAATCCATTCTTGCCGCCAGATCGCCCGCATCCCGCATGACCCGAGGCAATGCTTCGGCGAGGAGGGCTAGGCCGTGCAAGGATTGTGCATCTGAATAGGGGTTCGCGGATCGCGAACAGATTGCCTCCACACAGTGATCGACGGCGCGCACTCCAGTGGACAGCCAAAGCCATTCAGGCGTTGCCAATGTCAAAGCCGGGTCCAAAATGACTTCAGATGGCGCGCAGCCAAGTGAGCGGATCGCCTGTTTCACACCAATGCGCGGATCGGTAACGCCCGCAAGCGGATTGTATTCACCGGCAGAAAGTGTGGTTGGGCAGCATACTAACGGGATGTTGGGGCTCTGATATTCCGGCGAACTGGTCGTGCCGTCCGCCGCTGTCTGCATGATGTAGGGATCGAAACCCGGCATTTCCCTAAGGTTATGCTCTAGCGCCAGGGTGACAGCCTTCGCCGCGTCCGTAATAGACCCGCCGCCAACAGTGGCGATCATGTCGGCACCCGCTTCCCTGGCACCGTGGGCTGCTTCCAGCACCGCATCCCTTGGGGTGTGGGAAGGCATGCCGGAATATATGCCAGCAAACCGCTGACCAAGGCCGTCCTTAATTGCTGCAATCTCTGAACCGCGCTCAACGAGGCTTTGGCTGGCCATGATGAAGACGCGGTCGGCGCTTGCCCGTTCCGCTGCTGCGGGTAACGCTGCCGCAGCCGCTTCGCCATAGGTCACCTTCGCGAGCCGTGAGAATGTAATGGCACCTGAATGCATCGGGTCCGTCCTTCAGAAATTCATGGAGCCGTATCTTCAACCGCGCAGCCATAGCGGGCAAGCGCCAGAATGGTCTAGGCTTTTGGAAATTGATCCTGATGGAGACCGATCATGCGCTATGGCTTTTACCTGCCGACCCGCGGCTCGCTCGCAAACCGGAGCGACCTCTCCGCGATTCTGGACACAGCCGAGAAGGTCGGATTTGCGTCCACCATGGTGGCCGATCACATCATCCTGCCGACCAAAATCGACTCCGCATATCCCTACACCGTCAAAGGCAACTTCTTGAGCCAAGGCGAGTGTTTTGAACAGCTAGCGCTGATGTCCTTCGTCGCCGCCCGCACGGAAACCATGCGCATTGTCTCCAGCGTCATGATCGTCCCGCACCGCAATCCCGTCTTCAACGCGAAGTCGCTGGCGACCATCGATGTGCTGTCCGAGGGCCGGGTCACGGTTGGCATCGGCGTTGGCTGGATGGAAGAAGAATTCAAGGCGCTGGGCACAGCACCCTTCAAAGACAGAGGCGGCGTCACGGACGAATATGTTGATATTTTCCGCAAGCTTTGGACCGGCAAGCCGGTTTCCTACCAGGGCGAACATTACAGTTTTGAGGAAGTGATCTGCGAGCCAGTTCCAATCCAACAGCCTGGTCCGCCGATCTGGATTGGCGGCCATTCAAACCCTGCCCTTCGCCGCGTCGCGAAGCTGGGGGACGGCTGGCACCCCGTTGGCGCGACCGCCGCATCGCCACTGCCTCCCGCTGAAATGCGGGCGAAGCTGGATAAGATCAAAGGCATGATGGATGCCAATGGCCGCGATTTCTCCAAATTGGAAATCAGCTACAAAGCCCCGTTTTATGATGGCGGCGTTCCGCCAGAGGGCGAAGAACGCCGCTTGTTCACTGGCGGTAAGGATGCTGCACTTTCAGACATCGCTGAATTCGAAGCGCTTGGCGTTAATGAACTCGTGTTCGATTTCCGCGCAGATACGGTTTCACAGGCGCTCGACCGCATGCAGCAATTCGGCGAAGACATCATCTACGCTTAGGGTCAGAGCCCACCAGCCAGGGGATGTTTCTCCAGCACGAGCGCTTTCAGGCGTTCATCAAGCACGTGGGTATAGATCTCGGTCGTTGATAGATCAGCATGGCCAAGCAATTCCTGGACGGTACGGATATCTGCGCCGTTCGCCAGAAGGTGTGTGGCGAATGCGTGGCGGAGGACGTGGGGTGAAACCCGGGCCGGATCAATTCCAGCCTTGATCGCAAGGTCATCCAGCATTTGCCCAATCCGCCGGCGGGACAAACGCCCCTCTTTGCCAGTGGAGGGAAATAGCCAGCGGCTATCCTTCACCTTAGGTGCAAAGCTTGCCCGGTCCGGCGCGTAAGCATTGAGCGCACGGACGGCCGCACCCCCCAATGGCAAAAGCCTGTCCTTGCCGCCTTTGCCGGTGACGATCAGCGCGCCCTCCGCCTTTAGCGCCGTTGCGGGCAAGGCCGCCAGCTCGGATACGCGTAAGCCCGTCGCATACAGCATCTCGACAATCGCCAGCAGACGGCGGCCATGGCGGTCATCTGCCTGATTGGCGGCATCCAGCAGGGCTTCAACTTCAGCCTCCGACAGATGTTTCGGCAGGGCGCGGCCCGGCTTTGGGCCATCTATTGCGGCGGTTGGGTCATCGTTACGAAGGCCCTCGTTCAGCAAAAACTGAAAATACTGGCGCAGCGCTGAAAGCCGCCGCGCTGATGTTGCCCGACTAAGGCCACTCGCTGCGAGCCCGGCTAAATAGCGGTTCAGGCCATCAGGGCGGGCCGCATCCAACGGCTTCGCTGCAAGGCTTGCTGCTGCATCCACCAGATCACGCCGGTATGCGGCGAGGGTGTTTTGGGCGGCGCCCCGCTCTGCCGCCAGCATTTCCAGAAAAGCGTCGAGGTGGGGAACGGTCAAAGATCGCCCTCTACTGCCGCCTCCAGCGCCAGAAAGCGCGCATCTTCATACAGACCAGCCGTAGACAGCGCTTGCGCTGCTTCAGCCAGCCGGTGCGCCCGGTCACCAGCAGTATCGACCTCTACCAGATGCAGCGCCCGCAACACCGTTTCGCCAACACGCATATCCGCAGAAGCGGTCTGCAATGGCAGCAATTCTAGGGTTGAGGGCGCGTTGCCGGATGCATAGGCCTGTGCGGCACCTGCGAGAGAGAGCGGTACGGGCAGTCCGACAGCGCGTCGAAGCTTGGCCATTAGTGCAGCTTTCGCAGGCGCAGAAGCTGTATCCTGCCCATTGATCGCTACGATCCAAAGCACGGCGCGTGGGCCATCGAACGGCCGCACGTCCTGGCCTTCCGCCAGGCTGACCAGTGCAGCGAGGCGGGCGGCGGCATTCATCGCGCCCGGCACTTTTCCCGCACCATCTAACGAACGCAGCCAGTTCATCGCCGCCTTAGGCTCACCAGCCGTGAGCAGGCCGCGCCCAATGCGAAGCGCAATATCTGGCCCGCTGGCAAGCGCCAGCAAGTCCCGCAACATGGGGTGGGCCAATTCAGCAGCCGCACTGTATCCGCCGTCAGATTTCCCTGCGAGCAGCAGGCGCGCCAAAGCGATGGTTTTGTCCGGGCCGTCATTCGCCGATGCGGCAGCCGCATAGTGCCTGGCGACACTGCCGCCTGGCACTTTGCCACCAAGGGCGAAAAACAGCTGGCGGGATTGCTCATAATCAGCAGCACCAGCACGCAGCGCCCGCCATGCCGCTTCCATACGAATGGTCGGGGAGGCGGATGGGTCCGCCGCAATCATCTGTTCTTTGGCAACTTGCAGCCGGGCGATTTCAGCAGGCATTGCATCCAATGGCGGCAAGGCTGGCGGTGGCACACTGAGCGCCCGCATCATCGATAAATGCAACGGCGACGGGGTCTTCAAGGCGGCAACTGCACCTGTCTCTTATACACATCTCCGAGCCCACGAGACCTCTCTACATCTC
>CAJXVF010000330.1 GCA_913060845.1 uncultured Alphaproteobacteria bacterium
GGTTCCGCCTCGCCAAGCATTTTATCGGCTGATACGCGGGCGCGGCGCAGCATGGCTTTGACGCGGGCTTGGGTGGGCAGAACGATGGGCAGCCCATCCGTCCATCCACGGCGATAATATAGGCGTTCGATTTCGGCTTGGGGCTTATCCCGGATCACTTCAATGCGTTCGCGCGGGAAGTTGCCTGCCTCAGAATAGCGCCATTCCAGCCCGGATTCCGCAGCGCGCTCGACCAATACATCGTCAATCCACGCACCATCGCCGCGCTGGCCAGATGGCGTCACCAGCCATAAATCGTCGCTCATAGGCTTTCATCTCCGCTTCGATAGCCTCGCACTCTGGCTTGGGATAATGTCTCTGGCAAATCAATGAAGGACGCATCGACTATGGCCGTGATCGAGTATTTCTATTCCGCACATTCCGCTTTCGCCTATCTAGGCTCACAGCGGTTCATGGATATTGCGAAAGCGGCCGGCCGGACGATTGTGCATCGGCCCTATGATCTGCGCATTGGCATTCCCGGTGTCGGCTCCAGCGATACGCGGAACCGCCCACCAAATCACAGGGCCTATTATTTCGGGCGTGAAATTGACCGGTGGGCTGAATATCGCAGCGCACCCGTGATGAACGGCATCCCCACGCATCATCACAATGACCCAGCCCTAGCGAACGGAATGCTGATTGCGGCTCAAGATCAAAAGCTTGATGCAGGCGCCCTGGCACACCGCATGCTGGAAGCCCATTGGCGCGACGATGCAGACCTAGCTGATCGTCCAACCCTCACCGCGATTTGCAAAGATGTCGGCATCGCGGCCGAACCTTTGTTCAAATCCGCAGAGGTCCCAGCCGTCGCTGCCGTATACAAAGCCAACACAGAAGAAGCCATCGCCCGCAGCGTTTTCGGCTCCCCCACATACTTCGTGGACGGCGACATGTTCTACGGCCAAGACCGCCTAGAATTGGTCGAACGCGCTTTGAAACAGCCATTCAAAGGCGAATGGCCGCGCAAATAGCCTGAAATCCCTCGCCTAAAGCTTCGTCACTAAGTCGCCGACGGAGATGACGCCGTCTTGGACGACGCGGCCGTAAATACCGCGGAGTTTGTAGCGGTCGCCGTCACCGACATTGACGAAGACGCAGGCGTCGCGGCCATAGCGATCTATGAACTTGGCGCAGCCTTTGTGCGCTGTGTCCGTGATTTCCAGGATGGCAGTGCCCATGGCGATGCGGGTTCCGGGCGGCAGATTGTCTGGCGTCAGGTCCATGTCGATGAACAGGTTATCGCCAGCTGGGGCCCAATTGTCTTTGTCGCCGGCGATTAGATCAATGCAGCGGGAATTCATCATGCAGATCTGCACGTCTGGGTGTGGCTCGCCCGCGTCTGTGGATTTCCAGCAGCCTTGTGCCCAGTGATCGCCTTCAACCCCGCCTGCCAGGCTGATCGCAACGCTGTTGACGGTGCGGCGCTGCTCGGAAGCGGGGCGCACGGTAATCGATTCAATTGGCCCTTTGTCCTTCGGCGAACTCAGGATTTCGGGGAGGCCAGCGGCAAGTTCTTCTTTGTTTAGGTGACGGGCCATCGGGCGTTCCTTTTGGATTTGCAGGCTCAAGCGACTCTCTTACCGCTCAAGCATTGCATAAGCGTGTCCTTCGGGAGAAGCCCAAGCTCTGCGAACAGGCTGATAAAGTCCCAGTGATTATAGGCTTCCACGATCTGGTCATTGGCGAGCCGCATATAAACTTGGCCGGACATTTGGGCGTCTGCACCAGTCTTGCGGCATTTCCCGTTCAACATGCAGAGGGCTGCGATCCAATCACCCCGAGTCATGCTGTCGGTAACGGAGATCGTGACTGATCCGACTAGCCCAAGCAGGCTTTGATGAAAGAACTTGAAGCCCTCTGGTCCGATCAATTCATGGTCTCTGAAATCCACGCCTTGCTGCATTCCAGAGCCACCGGGTCCAACAGCCCGTCCTGCACCTTCAAACATTTCATCAATTGCGGACGCGTCTTCCTCATTCCACACCCGGCGAAACCAGGTTTCAACCACATCTTCATGTTGCATGATCAGCGCTCCTTCATGTTCACATTTTGGCTGGAGAGTTCAGCCTATCCGAAAGATCAGATTGCCGAAGTTATCAGCATGCGTCACGATCCTGCCAGTACATTGCAGCAATAGGACAGAAGCATGGCCGTATTTGAAAGCACCTATGGCGATATCACGCCAAGCACTTTGACGATCACGGAGCGTGTATTTGCTGGGCTGGAAGGCCGCATGGGTGCGGTTTGCCTAATTGATGGCGTGACGGGCGCATCCCTTACGGGTGCAGCACTTGTGGATCAGGTGAAGCGATTGGCGGGCGGGCTGACGGCGCGTGGGCTGGGTGCCGGTGTGACTGTCGCGATCATGGCGCCGAACATGCCGGATTACTGCGTCGCGTTTCATGGGGTCACGTGGGCGGGCGGCACGGTTACGCCGGTCAATCCGTCCTATACGTCCTATGAGGTCAAGCATCAGCTACAGGATGCGGGTGCGACGGTGCTGATTACTGCTCCGGCTTGCTTGGAAGTGGCGCGGGCTGCGGCGGCGGAATCAAACGTCGAGACGATCATCCTTATGGGTGGGGGCGGAGAAGGCGGTGGCGATGTTTTTCCGTTGAGCGCCATGATGGGCGATCCGCTGGAGAACCAGGCACTGGTTGATCTGGACGCACATGCGGCGGCGCTGCCCTATTCATCCGGCACCACGGGCCTTCCCAAAGGGGTGATCCTTACGCACCGAAACATGTCCACCAATGTGGATCAAATATTGGAGGTTTTCCAGATTAAGCCCGGTGAACCGACAGTGGTGTTCCTGCCGTTCTTCCATATCTACGGCCTGAATGCGCTGCTGAACCCCTATCTGGCAGCAGGTGGGTTGATCATCACCATGCCCCGGTTTGATTTAGAATTGTTCCTGCGATTGACCCAGGATCACGCTGCACCACGCATGTTCGTGGCACCCCCGGTCGCGATTGCATTGGCGCAGCACCCGCTGGTCGATGAGTTTGATATGAGCAAGCTCAACAGCATCTTTTCCGCTGCAGCACCGTTGGGTGAGGACGCTGCTGCTGCCTGCGCTAAGCGGCTGAACGTGCAGGTGCTACAAGGTTATGGCATGACGGAACTCAGCCCGGCCTCGCATCTGATGTCGTTGAAGACGATGCAGTCGGGGGCGGTTGGTTTCTCGCTGCCGGGCACGCGGTCTCGGATTGTGGACCCAGAAACTGGTGCCGATAAAGGCGTTGATGAAGAAGGCGAGCTTTGGGTGCAGGGCGCGCAGGTTATGCTTGGCTATCTGAACAATCCTGAAGCCACTGCAGCAACGCTAGACAACGACGGATGGTTGAAAACCGGCGACCTCGCTTGCTTTGACGCGGATGGCTACCTCTACATCCGTGATCGCTTGAAAGAATTGATCAAATACAAAGGCTTCCAGGTTGCGCCGGCGGAATTAGAGGATGTTCTGCTGTCCCACCCATCCATCGCCGACGCTGCTGTTATTGGCGTGCCAGATGACGAGGCGGGCGAACTTCCCGCGGCCTTCGTTGTGATCGCGGCTGGCCAATCAATAACGCCTGATGTCGTAATGGCCCACGCGGCTGAGCGTTTGGCGAACTACAAACACATCCGGCGGGTCACGTTCATGGATGCAATCCCGAAATCCGCATCGGGCAAGATTTTGCGCCGGGAATTGCGGGATGGACTGGCTGCTGGTTAAACTCTGAACTATGAAACTCCTCAGCGCCACACCCAGCCCCTACGCCCGCAAAGTGCGCATTGCGCTGGCGGAAAAGGGGTTGGATTTCGAGTTGGTCACAGAAGTTCCTTGGAATGAGGGAACCTCAACGCCTGCATATAATCCGTTGGAGAAACTGCCTGTCCTGATTCTGGATGACGGCGAAACCGTGTTCGAAAGTGATTTCATCCTTGAATGGCTGGAGGCAAAATATCCAACGCTTGCACTTCTGCCAGCGGACCCAGATCAACGTCTTGCGGCCCGACGCTTCGAAGTGGTGGCGGACGGTGTGTGTGATGCCTTCGTGCTATATTTCTTTGAAACCATGCGTGAGGTCTCCAAGCAGAGCCAGCCGTGGATCTGTCTCTTATACACATCTGACGCTGCCGAC
>CAJXVF010000331.1 GCA_913060845.1 uncultured Alphaproteobacteria bacterium
ATTCGTCGGCAGCGTCAGATGTGTATAAGAGACAGTCGCAATGGGGTCCGTCTTGCCAAGCTCCGCGGTCATAACGCCGCCATTGGACTTAGTGATCATCGGCTCCGCTTGAACGCCTGCATCCTTCAGCGCCTGTTGCAGGGAGGCAATGTAGTTCGCCACCTGCTGCTGCACATATCCAGCGACCGTCGCCGTCACCGTTCGCTCATATTCCCGGATGACAGGCCAGACATCGGATGAAAGCGTCACAGTCATTTCAGGTGCGGCAGCCAGGATCGCATCGCGCACAGCCCGTTCATTCGCCGGATTGGCATAGGCATGCAGCAGCGCCACTACGATTGTTTCCGCACCAGCAGCCTTGGCTTGAGCGACGGCGCCGGCAACATTCGCTGGATCAACCGGCGTTTCGATTGATCCGTCTTTCAGTGTGCGTTCTGAAAGGCCATACACCCGCTCACGGGGTGCGAGCGGGGCTGGCCGTTCGGAAAAAAGATCATAAGGGTCTGGCGTTTTAAGGCGCGCGACTACCAGAACATCTTCGAATTCCCGCGTTGTGAACAGCGCCAGTGCCGCCCCGCGCCGCTGGATCACAGTATTCACGCCAACGGTCGTACCATGGGTGAAATAGCTAATATCCGCTGGCGGATGACCAAACCGGCGCTCCAGTTCCGCGACACCGTTCATCACTTCCGCACCAGGGGTGGTTGGCGTGGAAAACGTCTTGAATGTCTGCATGACGCCCGTGGCGTCGTCATAAACGCAGAAATCCGTGAATGTCCCGCCGATATCAACGCCGACCCGAATGCTCATACGCCGATCCCTAAAAGCTGTGCGTTTTTCATGCCCGAACAGTAGCAATGGAACCTTTCCCACGACAGAGCAGGGAATTCGATGCGACAACGGCGTCCTTCCAATCGGGTGGCCCTAGCGCGCATGGTAAAATGGTCAAAACTCGTTCTGAGAGACAAGCCCATGAACATGGTCCACAGCCCGAAAGCCGGGATAACGCGGGATGACATCGCGCAACTGGTCGGCGCATTCTATCCCCGCGTTCGTGCCGACGCCCGCCTGGGTCCGATCTTTGAAGGCCGCATCGGCACGTCTGATGCGATATGGGCCAAGCACATGACGACCATCGGTGATTTCTGGGCGAACGTCATGCTGCGGGAGCGGGCGTATAAGGGGAATCCGCTACAAGTGCATCTCGGCATTCCTGAAATTGAGGAAAGCGATTTCGCCCGGTGGCTGGACCTGTTTGAAGCTACCGCACGCCATGAGCTTGGCGATGAGAAAGCGGACGTCTTTAACACACTCGCGCGCCGTATCGGGCGGAGCCTCTGGATGGGCATCGACATGCAGCGCAATCCGTTGGCGCCCCGCAGCTAATGGCTGAGGCCGATACGCCCCTCCTGAGAAATCGCGATTTCCTGCTGTTTGTTGCAACCCGGACCGGCAATGTGTTCGGCCTCCAAGCGCTGACGACAGCGGTGCTTTGGTATGTCTATCTGCTGACCGGCAATCCGATGGATATTGGCTATATCGGCCTGGCGCAGTTCGCCCCGGCGCTACTATTATTTCTGGTCGCTGGCATCGCCGCTGACCGGATTGACCGGCGCATCATCCTAAGCACGAGCAATGCCATCCACGCCATTGTCACGGCCGCATTGATGGTGCTGCTGGCAGGTGGTGCGGCCAGCATGAATGCTATTCTGGCGCTGCTGGTTGTCCACGGTGTGGCACGGGCGTTCTATCACACGGCTTCCCAGGCGATCTTGCCGGCACTTGTTCCAGCAGCTCAGTTTCCGAATGCCATTGCGTGGTCCGGGTCTTCCAGCAAAGCCGCGCAATTGGGCGGACCAGCGATTGCTGGGGTGCTGATCGCTTATGCGGGAGACGTTGTTTATTGGTTGATCCTGGCAGTGTTCGCCATGTCCGCCATAACCGCATTGATGATCCGCCATCGCCATCCTGCGACTGCGCCAGAACGCGTAACCTTGGCTTCGATCACGGCAGGGTTCAGATATATCTGGCGCACAAAGGTCGTGCTGGGTGCCATCTCAATTGATCTGATGGCCGTACTCTTCGGCGGCGTCATGGCGATTTTGACGATTTATGCCCAGGACATCCTGAAGGTCGGCCCCGATGGGCTTGGGCTAATGCGGGCCATGCCGGGCGTCGGCTCACTCATTGTTGGGCTTGCGTTGGCGCAATTGGCGGCACCCCGACATATGGGGATCGCAATGTTTGCGGCACTCGGTGTGTTCGGGCTTTCGATCATCGTTTTCAGCCTGTCCGAAGTCTTCTGGCTGTCACTACTGGCCCTCGCGGTCTACGGCGCTGCGGATATGGTCAGCGTTTATGTGCGCCAAACGCTAACCCAGATCGCGACACCGGACGCCATGCGCGGGCGGGTGAGTGCGGTCAATTCTGTGTCCATCAATGCCTCCAACGAACTCGGCGATTTCCGGGCTGGAATGATGGCGGCGGCAATTGGCGTTGTACCGGCGGTTCTAGCTGGCGGGGTGATAACTTGCGGTGTGACATTACTATGGATGCGGCTGTTCCCGGGCATCGCTGCGATTGACCGCTTGCGGGATGTCGCGCAACCGAACGAGTCCCTCTAAACTCCTTCCCAACCTTTCTCTGACCGTCTGGATAGTCCCATGAACCAAGCTGATCTCGTTGCCGAACTGGCACCAACCGGCGTTCTTCGCGCTGCCATTAATCTTGGCAATTTCCTCCTCGTCACTGACAAAGCCGCCAATGGCGACCCCGTCGGCGTATCCCCTGATATGGCTGCAGAAGTCGCCCGGCGGCTTGGAGTGCCTGTGCAATATGCGCCAATGGCAACACCCGGTGAAATTGCGGACACGGCTGGCAAGAAAATTTGGGACATCGGCAATATTGGCGCTGAACCAACGCGCGCTGAAACCATAGACTTTTCGGCCGCCTATGCCGAAATCCAGTCGACCTACATGGTACGTGGCGATTCCCCGATCCAACAGATTGCAGACGTCGACAAGCCTGGCATCCGCATCGCCGTTTCAGCCCGCAGCGCCTACGACCTCTGGCTCGACCGCAACATCAAACAGGCTGAATTATTCCGCGCTGAGGGCATCGAAGCCTCATTCGCGCTGTTTGAAGATCAAAAGCTGGATGTGCTGGCAGGCCTCCGCCCGCGCCTAACCGACGACGTGCAGCGCATTCCGGGCGCCCGCATTCTGGACGGCCAATTTTCCGCCGTGCAGCAGGCCATCGGCACGACCAAAGGCAACAGTCTCGCAGCCGCGTTCCTGCGAGAATTTGTGGAAGAAACCAAAGCGTCCGGCTTTGTTGGGAAGCTGATTGAAAAGCACGGCGTTGTCGGGCGGCTTTCCGTAGCGCCGCCAGCTTGATTTAGTCTGCTCTAGCCGGAATTCCTCGACAGAAAATCCAGAATGGTCGCGTTGAACCATTCGGATTGCTCCCAGAATATCGGATGGCCCACATCTTGGGCGATCCGGCATTCAGCATGGGGCATGCGCTTGGCGACTGTTCGGAGGACTGCGGGCGGCATGTAGAGGTCCGCGTCGCCGGTCAGCAGCAGCGTCGGCGTTGTCATGGCACCAAGCGTATTCCAGGTGATCGATGACATTAGCGGCTGCTTCGGCGCGCCTAACGTATTGAGCGCGTTGATAGCCATCCACGCCGCAGCGCCATCCGGGCATCCAGCGCGGTAACTGGGGCTGAGTTCGCGGGCATCCACTGGCAACCCATCGAACCAGGGGCCGCGCGCACGGGATGAGGCGGCTTGGTAATCTGGCTCCTGAATGCTCATCAGGCTGGAGGCGATGATCGCGGAACGGGTGCGGTCTGGATAGGCCAGCGCGAAATCGAGCGCTGTAGACCCACCAGCGGCTGAGCCCAGCACATGAGCGCGGTCGATCTCCAACACATCGAGGATCGCTGCAATGTCACCAGCTTGGCTACCTGGATCATCTGCGGGACCGATATCTGAGCCAGCATATCCCCGCCTAGAATAACCAATCACTCGATATCCCGCCGCCGCCAAAACTGGCTGCTGATATCCCCAGGATGCATGATTGCCAGACGCCGGGTGCGCCAACAGAACAACCTGTCTCTTATACACATCTCCCGAGCCCACGAGACCTCTCTACATCTCGTATGC
>CAJXVF010000332.1 GCA_913060845.1 uncultured Alphaproteobacteria bacterium
ACGAGATGTAGAGAGGTCTCGTGGGCTCGGAGATGTGTATAAGAGACAGGTCATTCTCGCCCAACAGGTAAGCGCGGAATGTATCGAAGCCGGTCGTATAGCCGTCCAGGAATGCTTGGTCGTGTAAGCCTTCGCTCAACAGCGTGTGCGCCAATCCCAGCATGACTGCGACATCGGTTGAGGGGCGGGGTGCCAGCCATTAGGTCAGTGCTTCTTCCAGCACATCAGCGCGGATGGGGGAAATATTGACGAACTGAACACCTGCTGCCGCTGCAGCCTGAACGCCGCCGCGCTGGACATGCCTGCCGCCGCCTTGGCTGATCTGGCCGTTCTTCAGCGGCACGCCACCGAAGGCCACGAAGAGCTTGGTGTTCTCCGCAATCGCTCCCCAGGGGGAGGCTGCGTAGACGATCTCCCGATAGCCGCCAAGCACGTGTGGAACCGTCACTTCCGCTGCTGCAAAGCTATAGGTGTCGCGGGATGTAGTGTAGCCGCCAATGCAATTCAGGAACCGCTTCATCTGGCTTTGTGCATGGTGGAAGCGCCCAGCACTCGCCCAACCATATGAGCCGGCATAGATCGCTTCATTGCCATGCTCGCGGGAGATACGCGCGAGTTCATCGCCGACGATCTTCTCTGCTTCTTCCCAGCTCACCTGGACGAAGGGTTCGGCACCGCGCTTGTCTTTCGCTGCCCCCGGGCCGTTCTCCAACCAGGATTTCCGCACCATTGGCGCTTTGATCCGGCTTGGCGCATCTAGCACATCAACGATGCCGGTGCTGATGGGGGAGGGATCAGGGTCAATTTCGAATGGATGCAGCGCTTTAACGACGCCATCTTCCGCCTCAACCCGGTAAGTGCCCCAATGGGTAGCGGTCAATGCAAGCTTCGAATGCTCGTTCATCTGGGCGCTGGTCCTGCCTACAATCCTTGGGTGAACAGCTTAGCGGACTGGCGCGCCCGGAACCATTCTTTCTAGTGGCCTGGGAAGTGTGATCAGTCCGCCCGGAACGTTTCCACGGCTTTCTCTTGATCCAGCGTTTCCTTCATCGCCATGTTGCGGATCGCGCGCTGGACTTTCTCGAAGGCGCGCACTTCAATCTGGCGCACACGCTCACGGCTGACACCGAACACACCGGAGAGTTCTTCGAGTGTGGCAGGATCATCCTTCAGGCGGCGTTCTACCAGAATGCGGCGCTCACGCTCCATTAGATTCTTCATGGCCGCCTGCAGCATGCCGCGGCGGTGTTCGAGTTCCTGGCTTTCAGCGACGGTGACATCTTGGGTGTCTGTGTCATCTGCCAGCCAATCCTGCCATTCAGACTCGCCGTCTGCCTGCATGGGCGCGTTCAAGGATTGATCCCCGCCTGTCATGCGGCGGTTCATCTGCACCACTTCGTCTTCCGTGACTTTCAGATCTGTCGCGATCTTTGTGACACTTTCCGGTGCCAGATCGCCATCGTCGATCTCATGAATTTTGCTTTTCATGCGGCGGAGATTGAAGAACAGCTTCTTCTGCGCTGCCGTCGTGCCCATTTTGACGAGGGACCAGGAGCGCAGAATATATTCCTGGATCGAGGCCCGTATCCACCACATCGCATAGGTGGACAAACGGAAGCCTTTATCTGGCTCAAACCGCTTTACGGCCAGCATCATCCCGACATTGCCTTCGGAAATCAGCTCTGCGACCGGTAGGCCGTAGCCCCGATAGCCCATAGCGATCTTGGCGACCAAGCGCAGATGACTGGTGACGAGTACATGGACTGAATCAACATCGCCTTCTTCACGCCAGCGCTTGGCGAGCGCGAATTCATTGTCCGCCTCAAGCATGGGAAATTTGCGGATTTCCTGCAGGTAGCGCTGCAAGTTTCCGTCCGCTGTCATCACGGGCATATTGCGGGGCGCTGGGGCCATTTCAGTCATCGCATTGTCCTATCAGCCATCATGCTAATCTGTCGGTTTCCAATTCTGCCTTTGAATACGGCGGAATTGCGACAGACACGCATTAATAAAGCGTCATTTTCCGGAAAGGGTTACCCCGAGCGCCTTGAGCAGCGCATCCATATCATCTGGGAGCGGACTTTCGAATTGCAATGTTTCGCCTGTGAGGGGATGGATGAAGCCCAGTGTGGCGGCATGGAGCGCTTGACGCCGAAAATCTTGCGCGGCGTCGAGTGCTGTATCATCCAACCGGGCGCGGCGGGCCTTGCTGACGCGCCCATACAAAGGGTCGCCGATCAATGGCCAGCTGGATTCGGCCATATGAACGCGAATTTGGTGGGTGCGGCCTGTCTCTAACCTGCACTCCAGCAATGCCGCGCCAAGGCCGCTTGCAGCGCGGGTTGTGTAATGGGTGCGCGCATCCTTACCGCCGGAATGCACGACGGCCATGCGCTTGCGATTGCGCGGGTCCCGGCCAATCGCGCCCTCAATCGTGCCAGATGCAGGTGCGGGCTTGCCCCACACAATTGCGTTATAGGCTCGCTCTGCCGTATGGGCCGCGAACTGCTTAGATAGGCCTTGGTGCGCTGCATCCGTTTTAGCAACAACGAGGAGGCCGCTCGTGTCTTTATCGATCCGATGAACAATGCCGGGCCGTTTCACGCCACCGATTCCAGAAAGGCTCTGCCCGCAATGGTGCAGCAGGGCGTTGACCAAGGTGCCGGTCCATTGGCCAGGAGCGGGATGAACGGTCATGCCTGCGGGCTTATCGATGACGATCAGGACGTCATCCTCATAGATAACCGTCACCGGGATATCTTCCGGCATGGGTTCAGCGTCGATTGGTTCGGGCGGCTCTAGATTATAGGTCTCGCCCGGCTTGATCCGGTATGAAGGTGCGACTGCGCCGCCAGATTCTCTAGCGACAGCACCGGCCTGGATCATGGCCGTAATGCGGGCGCGGGAAATGTCAGGAAACGCATCCGCCAGGAAGCGATCCAAGCGCGCGCCGGCTTGGTCGTCTTCTACGCTTGCAGATAGGGGGCCTGGGTCGGCCTGATCATCACTCATAACAGGTGCGGCTGCCGATCATGTTGGGCTGCTTTATCTTAGGCGGCCAAGGCTGAATATCGGGACTTGCCTAGCGTGATGCGGGCTGGGGGGCAAGCGTTGCCGCATGAAGTCTGCATCATGCGCGGATGGCGATAGGATCAGCGGCGCCTCTAGTCTATAAGAAGCGCCTGTTTATAGAGTAAGCGGCGGTGGGGATGGCTTTGGTAAAAGCATTAGTGATCGGTATGGGCGTTTTGATCGTGGCAGGTCTTGTCGTGATTGTGGTGACGTTGGTACAGCGAACAGGCTCGCCATCCGGCCCGCCGGTTACAGATACAGCCGCGCTGAAAGCGGGCGAACGGCTAGAAAGCGCCACGCTCGACGGGTCGCGTGTGCTTCTGCACATCGTCACGCCAAATGGCGGCGCGCGCCTGGAAGTCCGGGACCTTAAGAAGGGTCAGCTTGTGGGAACAGTTCTCGTGGAAGGCGCGCCCTGACGGCATAACAGATGCCGGTTCGCCATCACCGAATGCGCAGTTTGCGGCCTGGATGAAGGCCGTTGCTGACCATGGTGACCGCGCGGCCTTTGCCAACCTGTTTCAGCATTTCGCACCGCGCTTGAAGGCCTGCATGCTGCGCTTGGGCGCGACCAACGCCTTGGCCGAGGAATTGGCGCAAGAAACCATGTTGATTATGTGGCGGCGGGCGAAGTCCTATAATCCGGAAGCTGCAGCCGTATCGACTTGGCTTTTCACTATCGCCCGGAATAAGCGGATCGATGGCGTGCGGAAGCAAAAACGCCCTGAAATTGATCTGAATGACCCGACCTTCACCACAGACCCTGAGCGCCCTGACCAAATTTTGAACCGGGTTCAGGAAGCGGAGCAGGTACGCGAAGCGATCAAAACGCTGTCGGACGAACAGGCCGAAACCATCCGCATGTCGTTTTATGAGGGCCTGACCCAAGCTGAAATCGCGGAACGCACAGGCTTGCCATTAGGGACTGTAAAATCCCGCATGCGGTTGGCGCTGCGGCGACTTCGCAAAAATTGGCGCGGTGAAGAAGACCCGCCCGAATAGAGGCATGTTGCTGGCGACAGCATGCCGTGCGATTTTAGAGCGGATTTGGATCATTCCGGTTCATAGCCGCATGCAGTGAAGAAGCTTCG
>CAJXVF010000333.1 GCA_913060845.1 uncultured Alphaproteobacteria bacterium
ATCGCTCAACGGATAAAAGGTACGCCGGGGATAACAGGCTGATACTGCCCAAGAGCTCATATCGACGGCAGTGTTTGGCACCTCGATGTCGGCTCATCACATCCTGGGGCTGGAGCAGGTCCCAAGGGTTCGGCTGTTCGCCGATTAAAGTGGTACGTGAGCTGGGTTTAGAACGTCGTGAGACAGTTCGGTCCCTATCTGCCGTGGGCGTACGAGATTTGAGAGGATCTGTCCCTAGTACGAGAGGACCGGGATGGACGTACCTCTGGTGGACCGGTCGTGGCGCCAGCCGCGCAGCCGGGTAGCTATGTACGGAAGAGGATAACCGCTGAAAGCATCTAAGCGGGAAACCAGCCTCAAGATTATATCTCGCTTGAGAGTCGTGGAAGACCACCACGTCGATAGGCTGGGTGTGGAAGCGTGGCAACGCGTGGAGCTGACCAGTCCTAATAACTCGATAGGCTAGAACTTCGTCCTCGGACCTACGGAAAGTTCGCCCTTTAAAAGGGTGAGCTGAAACCGCAGTGTCCTTGGGTTACATCCCTAGCTACGCATAATGAACCCGTTCGAAGATACGTTCTTTGATTATCTAAGCCGAGGTACGCAGGTTCGCCTGCGCCTCGGAAATCGCGACAAAACCAAATGTGTGTTGATCTCTCTCTGACATTAGCCAATAACCCCAAAGGCAGTCTCCGTTTAGACGGCCTGGCGGTCATGGCGAGGATGCTACACCCGATCCCTTCCCGAACTCGGACGTGAAACGCCTCAGCGCCGATGGTACTGCGTCTTAAGGCGCGGGAGAGTAGGTCGCCGCCAGACCTTCTAAACGGAGACCCCACACGGGTAATCAGAAAAGACCGAGGCCCAAAACCACGGCACAAACCTATCACCGGAATAATTGCTAGGCACACTAACGCCAGCCAAGCCCTAACGCGGGGTGGAGCAGCCCGGTAGCTCGTCAGGCTCATAACCTGAAGGTCAGAGGTTCAAATCCTCTCCCCGCAACCAAATATTACGCCCCCTAGCCAACGGCCTGGGGGCGTTTTTGCGTCCGGGGAAAGGAAAGGGGGATAGGAGTGTGGCCGGTTCAGAGGGTGCGGTTTGGAGTAAGTGAACTGGTGCCGAGCATGCTTGTTGCGTTATCGAGAGAGGCAGACAGGGTTCATCTAATTGGATACTGCCCATCCCATCAAAGCTAAATCGCTTTCATGACCAATCTGCCAATACAGTGCCAGAGGCCTGTGCCGTCTGTTGGATAGGCCATGGCTCGCACCAAGCGCAGATCAATGTCACCACGCGTGTCCTTAGTAGGTGCAGCATACTCATTCCACAGACACAAAAGGCCTTGGGTTACCCCAAGGCCTTTTGCTTGATAGATATTGTTGCGTTGCCCTGAATGGGCTGAACGCTACTTTACCCGTTCAATGACAGTCGCAATGCCCTGGCCAACGCCGATGCACATGGTGCAGAGCGCACGGTCGAGGCCGCGTTCTTCAAGCTCGTACATCGCCGTCATCATCAGCCGTGCGCCGGACATGCCTAGTGGGTGGCCAAGGGCGATGGCACCGCCATTGGGGTTTACGTGCTCGCCGTCATCAGGCAAGCCAAAGTCACGGGTGACCGCGAGGCCTTGAGCGGCGAACGCCTCATTCAGTTCAATCACGTCGATATCACCGATTTTGAGGCCGAGGCGCTGCAGCAGCTTGTGGCTGGCTGGGGCTGGGCCAAATCCCATGATCCGGGGTGCCACACCAGCAGTTGCCATACCTAGAATACGTGCGCGCGGCGTGAGGCCATGCTTCTTAGCACCTGCTTCAGACGCCAGGATCATCGCGCAGGCACCGTCATTAACGCCGGATGCATTGCCTGCCGTCACAGAGCCTCCTTCGCGGAAAGGCGCGCGCAGTTTGGCAAGGCCTTCCAATGTTGTGCCTTCGCGAGGATGCTCATCCGTATCAACAATGATCGGATCGCCCTTCCGCTGCTTAATCGTGACGGGCGTGATTTCTTTAGCGAGGCGACCGTTCTTCTGGGCCGCAACAGCGCGCATCTGGGAGCGATAGGCAAAGGCGTCTTGGTCTTCGCGGTTGACCTGGAATTCCTCCGCGACGTTTTCAGCTGTCTCTGGCATCGAGTCGACACCGTATTGTTTCTTCATCATTGGGTTGATGAAGCGCCAGCCGATAGTCGTATCGAAGACTTCGCTGTTTGCGCGGGAAAATGCGGTTTCCGCTTTGCCCATAACGAAGGGCGCGCGAGTCATGCTTTCGACGCCGCCTGAAATCATCAGATCTGCATCGCCAGATTTAATGGCGCGGGCGGCTGTGCCGGTCGCATCCATGCCAGAGCCGCAAAGGCGATTGACAGTGCCGCCTGGAACGCTATCCGGCAGGCCTGCTAGCAGTGCGGCCATCCGGGCGACGTTGCGATTGTCTTCGCCGGCCTGGTTGGCGCAACCGAAGATCACGTCTTCAACGGCGGCCCAATCAACATTTGGATTCCGCTCCATCAGCGCTTTCAGCGGGATTGAGGCCAGGTCATCGGTACGCACTTGCGCCAAAGACCCGCCATAGCGGCCAATTGGGGTTCGGATACCGTCGCAAATATAAGCTTCAGCCATTCGGTCGTCTCCTCTGATGCGCAAGCTGGGCCGCCCGCGCTTTGTTGGTTTCGCGGGTATCGTAATCCGGGATGCGGGGATAGGCTAGGTGCCAATGATGCTAGGCTTGAGGACGCTAAATTGAGGGAGATGTGTGATGTATGACGTGATCATGATTGGCGGCGGGTTGCATGGTGGATTTTCTGCCTGGCACCTTCTCCAGCGGGAGCCCGGCCTTAAAATCGCGCTCATTGAGCAGGATTCCACATATTCTCATGCGGCTTCTGCCCGCTCTAGCGCTGGCGTGCGTGTGCTTTTCAGCCAGGAAGAGAACCTGCGCATGTCGCAGTATGGTCACGAAGTTTATGGCAACTTCGGTGACCTGATGGCGCTGGATGGCGAGCCGCAGCCACTTTCATTTTGGCGCCAGGGCTACATGTTCATGGCCAATACGTCGGAACAGGCGGAAGACATGGCGACAAACCATGCGCTGCAGACCGGGATGGGTGCCGAGGCCAGTTTATTGGACGCGACGGCACTGCAGGAAATGTTGCCAAGCTTCCGAACCGATGACGTATTGCTCGCCTGCTATTCGCCTAAGGACGGATGGTTAGACCCCTACGGCGCTCTCACCAGCCTCCGCCGTAAGAACCAGGCTTTGGGCGCTGAGTATATCGATGGCGTGGTCTCGGGGTTTGAGCAATCTGGAGGCAAAGTGACAGGCGTTGTTCTGCAGGGCGGCCAGACTTTGACGACGGATTGGGTCGTCAACGCCACGGGCGCATGGGGTGGCGAAATCTCAAAGATGATGGGCTTTGAAATGCCGGTCGTTCCGCTGCCGCGCACGCAGTTCTATTTTGAATGCCGGGAGGAAGTGGAGCCATTTGGCCTGACCATTGATGGCCGGGGCTGTAGTGTCCGGCCAGAAGGCAAAGGCTACATCACAGGGCGGACGCATTTCGAGCGCGCCGGGGCATTCAATTGGGATGTGAACGAAGAGCACTTTTACAATGAAAACTGGCCGCTTGCCGCCCATCGCGTGCCAAAGTTTGAAGCCGTCAAGCTAAAGGCGTCCTGGACCTGCCATTACGCTTACAGCACTTGGGATGGCAATATGCTGATGGGCGCATGGCCCGGCCAGCCTGAGAATTTCCTGATGACGACCGGGTATTCCGGCCACGGCTTGCAACACGCGCCTGCTGCTGGACGCGCCATATCAGAACTCATCCTGGATGGCGGGTTCCAGACGCTGGACCTGACGCGCTTTGCCGCGAGCCGTGTAGCAGAAGGCCGCAAAGAGCCTGAACGTGGCGTCAAAGCCTGATCAGAATAGGGGGCAAACTTAATGGACGTATGGACGCAATTTGCCGCCTCACCGCGCGGCATCGTGAAGGTTGCTGAGGACGCAGAGGCCAAGGGGTGGGATGGGCTGTCTGTGGTTGATTCCCAAAACCTTTCCGGGGATCCCTTTGTGGCTTTGGCCATGGCGGGTGCCGTGACGGAGCGGATTGGCCTCGCGACTGCAGTATCGAACCCAATTACGCGATTGCCGGCTGC
>CAJXVF010000334.1 GCA_913060845.1 uncultured Alphaproteobacteria bacterium
CCTCTCTATTCGTCGGCAGCGTCAGATGTGTATAAGAGACAGTGATGACAGAAGCCCTGAAAGCCCGCGTTGAAGCGGGCGAACGGGACACGTCAATCATGGAGGGCCAGAAGCCGCTCCGCCGCATTGTCGAGCCTGAAGAGATTGCAGACGCCATTCTGTTCCTTTGTGGCGATGCCGCCCGCGCCATTACAGGCACGACCCTGCCCGTTGATAATGGCTGGCTTGCAGGCCTCGCCTATACGACCTATGCCGGAAACAAGAAAAACTAATCGCACCCAGGGAGCCTGAAACCCATGCCCGTCGAAGCCAAAGCCGCAGTTCTGCGCGAAACCAATACGCCGCTGACGATCGAGACCATCATGGTCGATGATCCTGGCCCTCGCGAAATTCGCGTTAAAACAAAGGCCTGCGGGGTGTGTCATTCAGACCTGCACATGGCTGAAGGCTCCTATCCCTGGAAATACCCAACCGTGCTTGGCCATGAATCTGCAGGCATTATTGAAGCCGTTGGCGACCAAGTGACGGACCTGAAAGTCGGCGATACGGTCATCACCTGCCTCAGTGTTTTCTGCGGCAATTGCGAATATTGCCTGTCCGGCCAGATGTCCCTTTGCGAAAACCCGTCGCGCATGCGGTCTGAGAACGAGCGCCCGCGCTTGAGCCAAGGCGACCAGGAAATCTACCAATTCGCGCAGCTCTCATCCTTCGCGGAGCGGATGTTGGTGCATGAACATGCCGCCGTCAAAGTGCGGGACGACATGCCAATGGACAAAGCTGCACTGATCGGCTGCGGCGTCACGACAGGCGTCGGCGCTGTGCAGAATACGGCACGGATTGAAGCCGGGTGCACGGTAGCTGTGATCGGCTGTGGCGGCGTTGGCTTATCGGCTATTAATGGCGCTGCAATCGCGGGTGCCAGCCGTGTGATCGCAGTGGACCTTTCAGCGACCAAGTTGAACCTCGCCAAAGAATTCGGTGCTACAGATGTTGTGAACCCGGCAGATGGCGATCCGGTGAAGCAGGTGCGCAATCTGGTTGGCGGCGGTGGTGTGCATCACGCCTTTGAAGCCATTGGGCTGAAGCAGACGACGGAAGACGCGTTCCGGATGATCCGCCCCGGTGGCACCGCGACCATCATCGGCATGATCCCGGTCGGTACCAAGATCGAACTCCATGGGCCGGAGTTTCTGCGCGAAAAGAAAATCCAGGGCTCGACCATGGGCTCCAACCGTTTCCGGGTGGATATGCCTCGCTACATCGATTTCTACATGCAGGGCCGCCTGAAGCTTGATGAGCTGGTCTCCCAGCACATTCAGCTTGAAGACATCAACGAAGCCTTCGTTGAAATGAAAAAGGGCGAGATCGCGCGGTCCGTCATTATGTTCGATTGATCGAAGCATGAAGCATTGCCTCGTCATTGGCGTCGGCCCTGGCACGGGCCTCGCAACCGTCCGCAAGTTCGCGGCGGAGGGTTATCATGTCTCAATGATCGCGCGCCATGCCGGGCGGCTTGAATCGTGGGAACGCGATATTCCAGGCACATCCGGCCATGCTGTCGATATTGGCGATACGGAGGCGTTCTGTGCGACTCTCCGTGAGGTCGAAGCGGCCAACGGCACGCCGGATGTAGTCATCTACAACGCAACGCTGGCCAGCCGCGGGACCTATGATCAGATCGATCTGAAGGACTTCGAACGAAACTTTCGAGTTAATGCAGGCGGATTGCTTGCGACGGCGAAAACACTTGGACCGGGGATGGAGGCACGCGGATCAGGTGCCATCATTTGCACTGGCAATACCGGGGCGATGCGCGGCAAGCCGGGGTTCATCGGATGGACCCCCACCAAAGCCGCTCAGCGCATGGTAGCCGAGGCTTTAGCGCGGGACTTAGGGCCGAAAGGCATCCATGTGGCCTACGTCATTATTGATGCCGTCATCGACATGCCCTTTGCCCGAAAACGTTGGCCGGATTACCCGGACGATTTCTATGCCAAGCCAGACGACCTAGCCGGCGAGATTTATCACCTGGCGCACCAACCCAAATCCACCTGGAGCTTCCTCATCGAACTCCGGCCATTTGGGGAAAACTGGTAGGGCTGCGCTTTCGGTCCCGTCCGTTATAATTGGCCGCTCACTCCAGCGAAGGACTTGCCCCGTGCCTGACAGCATTGCGCCTCAAACGACCGAACATTTTGACTGCTTGATCCTTGGTGCCGGTATATCCGGCGTAGCGGCGGCTTACCATATTGGCGAGCAATGCCCCGATCACAGCATTGTCGTGCTGGAGTCCGAGAAAAGCTTTGGCGGCACTTGGTGGACCCATCGCTCACCGGGCATTCGGTCCGACAGCGATCTGCACACCTTCGGCTATCGCTTCAAGCCCTGGATCGGCCCGCCTATCGCGACGGCAGAAGAAATTCTGGCCTATATGGGCGACGTGATCGAAGAGAACGATCTGGCGCCGTATATCCGCTACCAGCATAAAATCCTCGCGGCCGATTGGTCAGAGGCCGATAGCCTTTGGACGATTGACGCCATCCGCACGGATTTTGATGAACCGGTGCAGTTCACTGCGAACTTTCTGTTCATGTGCCAAGGCTATTACCGCCACAATGAAGGCTTCACACCAGAATGGCCGGGCATAGCGGACTTCAAAGGTACCATCGCCCACCCTGAAAATTGGCCGGATGATCTGGACTATTCCGGCAAGAATGTCGTTGTCATCGGCTCTGGCGCCACGGCGGCGACAGTTGTGCCTGCGATGACCGACAAAGCGGCGCATGTCACCATGTTACAGCGCACGCCCACATATTTCCGCACCGGGCGGAATGCGATTGAGATCGCTGAGGAGCTGCGCGAACTACAGGTTGATGAGACTTGGATTCATGAGATCGTCCGCCGCAAAATCCAATATGAACAGACAGCGTTCACCAAGCTTTGCCGCACCAAGCCGGACGTGGTCCGCCGTGACCTGATTGGCAATATTCGAAATCTACTCGGCCCCGATTTTGATGTTGAGAAGCATTTCGCCCCCGATTACCGCCCTTGGCGCCAACGCATCGCCTTCGTGCCGGACGCGGACCTTTTCAACCGGATCGCGGAGGGCAAAGCCTCCGTCGTCACCGATCACATTGAGCGGTTCACTGAAGACGGCATAGAGCTCAAATCCGGCGAGACCTTGAAAGCAGACGTCGTCGTCACTGCAACTGGGTTTAATATGAACACCATGGGCGACATTGGCTTTTCGAAAGACGGCCAGCCATTCGCGTTCAATGAAACGGTGACCTTCAAGGGCACAATGTTCACCGGCATCCCAAATTTGGCATACGTGTTCGGCTATTTCCGGGGCAGTTGGACGCTACGCAGTGAGATTATCGCTGACTTCGTATGCCGCATGCTGAACCATATGCGGGTCACGGGTGCGGCAAGCGTGCGCCCACAACTTCGCCCTCATGAGCAGGATATGGAACTCCACTCATGGGTCGACGAAGAGGACTTTAATCCCGGATATCTGCTCCGCGCCAAGGACCTTTTACCGAAGCGTGGCGAGTCCCGGGATTGGCGGCATACCCAGGATCATTGGCGCGAAAAGGACGAATTCCCAGCCATCGATCTGACCGACGAAGTCTTCCAATATCGCGCCAAATCCCAGAGCAGCGTCGCCGCCGAATAAACTTAGCCGGGCATCTTGTCGAAAGCCTTTAACGCCGGATCGATTGGCGTGGAGGCAATGCGGCTTTCCATGTAGACGTTAACGGCAGGCTTCACGAGGTCGGTTTGATCAACCATGCCTGCGCGCAAGCTCATCATGGTTGGGCGGTTTGAATTCCGGCCAAACAATTGGGAACCGCAGTTCGGGCAGAAGTGCTTTTCCATATCGGCACCGCTGTCAGCCTTGTGCTTGAAGACCTTGGGCGCGCCTTTGACGGTCAATTCGCTTGGATCAAGAAAGATCAGCGTTCCATAGGCCGCACCGGTGGCGGCCCGGCAATCCTTGCAATGGCAATTCGCCATCATCTTGATATCAACGTCGCCGCTGAAAGAAATGTCGCCACAAAGGCATTTATACCGCGCTCACTCCAGAACCGGAAATTTCTTGTGTGTAATGACGCGGAAGTTGTCTGAGACGGTGTCCCGGAAGTTTTTCCATTTT
>CAJXVF010000335.1 GCA_913060845.1 uncultured Alphaproteobacteria bacterium
CAGATCATCCGCATTGAAACCGCGACCGCCGCCGCCAGCGCGCGCGTATTCGCTCTCAAACCCGCCGCCTCTCCGAGCACTGCCAGGATTGTTTGCGAATCCGCCGGGGAAAGGCCGCGCCTTTTCTTTGCCATCGGCGTCGATTTCGCCCCTGTCAAAGCGAGCGCGCTTTGTCTTATCTCCTAGTAAATCATAGGCGGAATTTGCTTCCTTGAAGCGACGTTCTACATCCGCATCACCGGGGTGAATATCGGGATGATACTTCTTGGCGAGCTTCCTGAACGCGGACTTAATTTCATCTGGGCTCGCAGTCCTCGCGACGCCGAGAGTTGCATAAGGATCAGCCATGCGCGGACCCGCTGCCAGCTTGGTATTTTGAGGTCAATGGTAGAAGGGTAGAGATCAAGCGCTTAAGACCTCCCAGTCGCCATTGGCATTGCGGCATGCCGTGCGTTTTCCGCGATTGATATCGCCGCTTGCTGGCTTTGCGACAACGTCTATCTGGCGGCACTGTTTGCCCGCCTGCGTGCCGCTCTTCGGCTGATAAACTGGTCCAGGCGTTACCTGGCCAGATGCGCCGGTGGATGGATTGGACCATGCGCTGGTCTGGCCAGCGCGGTTGTTGGCAAGCGCTTCCTGGGTCATCGTGCCAGCCTGTTGTTTGTCTTCGGTGGAAAGCCCTTCGCCAAGCTCACCACCAAGCCATCCGCCCAATACCGCTAGCCCAACAATAGCCGCTGCGCGCGTTACGCCAGAGCCGATCTGGGATCCAACAAGCACGCCAACAACGGTACCTGCGACCGTGCCGACTTGTCGGCCTGTTGGTTCATTTCCCTCCGCACATGCAGTCAACGCCACACATGCGGCGGCAGTTATGGCTAATTTGCGCACCATCAGAATTCTCCCTATGCGGCCCCGCGACGCTTTGCCCAGCCGCCTGACCACCCTATTTTGTCTACATCATATAGCGCGCCCCATATATGGCGCGCCAGGGCCTTTCCGCCACCAAATCCGCCCAACATGGCGAGATCAAGGCGGCCCGGCTTAGATTGCGATTTGGGCGCATGCTTTTTAGCGCTTTGAGAAAGGATAACGCCATGGATGATATGGTCGTTGACGATCCCCACCGCCTGTTTGACGAATGGATGGCTGCTGCTGAAGCGTCCGAGTTGAACGACGCAAACGCCATGACGGTGGCGACCGTTGGGGCGGATGGACGCCCCGCCGCGCGCATCCTTCTCCTGAAGGGTCATGATGCCCAGGGTTTTGTATTCTACAGCAATCTGGACAGCCGTAAGGGCCAGGAAATCCAGGGTAACAGCGCCGTTGCATTGCTTTTCCATTGGAAAACGCTCCGCCGCCAGGTGCGCATTGAGGGACCGGTGCAGCCGGTCACATCTGAGGAAGCCGACGCTTATTTCGCATCCCGTGCGCGGATGAGCCGGATCGGCGCGTGGGCGTCTGACCAATCCCGCCCGCTCGAAAGCCGCGCCGCGCTCGAAGCGCGTGTGTCCGAAATGGAAGCTCGGTTTGATGGTCAAGAACCACCCCGGCCAGAGAACTGGTCTGGATTCCGCCTCGTTCCGGAACGGATCGAATTCTGGCGCGACGGCGCTTTCCGCCTGCATGACCGGATCATCTATCAGCCCGATGGGTCTGGATGGCGGACGACCCGGCTATATCCTTAACACTATCCCCATCCCTGACATTATCCCCCGGTGCAAATGCGTTTAGCTGCGGCTCTGGGATCAGACCGGTAGCGCCCAACCGCAAATATGGTATTGAGTTAACGGATTAACGTTCAGGCAGCGTCCTATGCGACTCGCCGCCGATGTCTGAGGGGCGCGGATATGAGCTTTGGCACTATTTTGGCGCCGGTTGCCGATGTCGATAGCGGTTTCCCAGCTTTGGAGCTGGCTTTCGCAGTTGGCCGATCCTTTGGCGCTCACGTGGATGTGCTGCACGTCAGCGCGGACCCACGCCAGGTAATTCCCTATGTTGGCGAAGGCCTTTCCGGCGCACTGATCGACGAAGTGGTTGCTGCCGCTGCTACTGATAGCGGTGAGCGTGAGCATGGCGTGCGCGGCCTGTTTGATTCCTTGACCGAAGCGAAGATGGCACCGATTGCCCATACCCCGCAGCCGGGCTTCAGCGTCGCTTGGCGCGAAGATACAGGCCGTGAAGATGCGCGCGCCGCTGCATGGGCCCGGGCCGCCGATCTCGCAATTGCGCCGCGTCCGCTTGTTGAAGCGGAAGCCGCGACGACAGCACTTTTCGAGGCGCTTGTATTTGAAGGCGGGCTTCCGGTGCTTTTAGCACCGCCCGGCTGGAACAGCGGTAAAACCGTTGGCACACGTATTTTGATTGGCTGGAACGGCGGTGCGGAAGCGGCTGGGGCTATTGGCGCGGCCATGCCTTTCCTGGAAAAAGCGTCTGCAGTTAAAGCTGTGTCGATGAGCGGTTGGCTTGATGGCCCAAACAGTTTGGAGCGTGTCACGGAACGCTTGGCCTGGCGTGGTATCGCTTTTGAAAACGAAACCATCGAAGCCAGTGGTCCGCGCGGTATTGGCAAGGCGTTGCTGCAGGCCGCAGCGGATTTTGATGCTGATTTGATTGTTATGGGTGCCTACACCCAAAGCCGCATCCGCCAGATGATTCTTGGCGGCGTCACGCGTCATGCTGTCAGCCAAGCGGAATGTCCGCTGTTGCTGGCGCGCTAACAGAAGGCTCACAGCGTGCTCGCATTCACCATCCGCCGGCTGATCCAATCGCTCGGCGTGATGCTGGTTGTGAGTTTGATCGCCTTTGTGATGTTCCGCTTCGTTGGTGACCCGGTGGACCAAATGGTCGGCCTGGAGACGACGATTGAAGAACGTGAGGTGCTGCGGGAACAGCTCGGCCTTAATGACGCGACGCCAGTGCAGTTCCTGCGCTTTGTCGGCAATGCGATTCAAGGCGATTTCGGCGTCTCCTATCAGTTCAAACGTCCGGTCGCGACAATCCTTGGTGAGCGGATGCCCGCGACGCTGGAACTGGCGTTTGTGTCTGCCATTCTGGCCTTGGTCGCAGGCATTCCCACGGGGGTCTACACGGCGCTCCGGCGGGATAGCGTGCTCTCTAAGCTATTCCTGATGATTTCACTGATCGGCGTATCGCTGCCTACATTCTTGATCGGCATTCTGTTTATCTTCTTGTTTGCTGTCGTGTTTCAGATCCTGCCAAGTTTCGGGCGCGGTGAGATTGTTGATCTTGGCTGGTGGCGAACCGGCTTGCTGACAACCTCCGGATTGAAAGCGCTGATCCTACCTTCGATCACGCTGGCGCTGTTCCAGATGACGCTGATCATGCGACTTGTGCGTTCTGAGATGTTGGAAGTGCTGCGGACGGACTACATCAAATTCTGCCGGGCGCGCGGCCTGCGCAGCCGTTCAGTCAATTTCGGCCATGCGCTCAAAAATACGTTGGTGCCGGTGATCACAATCGCCGGGCTGCAAATTGGCTCCCTGATCGCTTTTGCGATCATCACGGAAACGGTGTTCCAGTGGCCGGGCATGGGGCTGTTGTTCCTGCAAGCTGTGCAGAATGTCGATATTCCGATTATGGCAGCCTACCTGCTGCTGATCGCGTTCCTGTTCGTCATGATCAACATGGCGGTCGATATGCTGTACGTCGTGGTTGATCCACGCATTCGCATTGGGGGCGGCGAGGAATGAGCGTCGTCGAACAAGGCGACCGGCCCGGGTTCATCGCCCGCATGCGGGATACGGACATCTGGTATTCGTTCGTCCGCAACCGGATTGTTATGTTGGCGGCGTTCGTAACGGCGGTGATTTTCCTGGGCGCATTGTTTGCGCCGCTGGTGGCACCCCATAATCCATTCGACCTAGCATCACTGTCGCTGATGGACTCGCTGGTTCCGCCTGTGTGGATGGAGGAAAGCGACCCTCGGTATCTGCTTGGGACCGATGATCAGGGTCGGGATATCTTGTCCGCCATTATCTATGGTGCCCGGATATCGCTGGCCGTCGGGTTTGCCTCTGTCGCGTTTGCGGCGGTGCTGGGCATCTCACTTGGCCTGTTGGCGGGCTATCTTGGCGCTGTCTCTTATACACATCTCCGAGCCCACGAGACCTCTCTACATCTCG
>CAJXVF010000336.1 GCA_913060845.1 uncultured Alphaproteobacteria bacterium
AGATGTAGAGAGGTCTCGTGGGCTCGGAGATGTGTATAAGAGACAGATTTATTACGGAATGTAGAGCTTGGCCGGGACGAGTATCGCCAGCGCATGGCTGACCATTCAGCGGCACTTGGTGCAGCGCTCGGCAGGTTTGGCTGGGGCTTCGTGCAGCACCGCACCGACACACAACTAACGCCAGCACTGACCCGCGCCCTCGCCCTTCTCGCGGCTGAAGGAGCCTGACAGGCATGGGGTTCTTGATCTCTAGCTTGGCGTTTGCCGCACCACTCGCATTACTGGCCTTAGCGCTGGCACCTGCGGTCTGGTGGCTGTTGCGCGCACTTCCGCCACCGCCACGTAATGCAGCGTTCCCGTCCCTCCACATCCTCCGCCATATTGATGTTGAGGAAGCCACGCCCGCCAAGCCGCCTTGGCCACTTCTGGCGGTTCGCATGGCGCTTTTCTTCGCTGTTGTTCTGGCGATTGCAGGCCCTCGTCTTGATCCAGGCGTTCTACCACCCGGTGCCACGCCTGTTGTCGTTATTGTCGATAACGGCTGGTCATCAGCGCCGCATTTCGAGCAAAAACGTGAAGCACTTAAGGACATTATAGACGCCGCAGCATCAGATAACCGCAAGCTGGCCGTGATTGCGACAGCGCCTGATGCAGATGGCGAACCTATCGTGCTTGAGGGCCGCGCCGCTGAGCTTCGGGATGCCCTAATGATGCTGCAACCGCAGCCTTGGCCTGTGGACTACAAAGCTGCGCTTAAGCGGGTGAAGAACGCGCGCTTCAATGAGACCCATTATGCAATCTGGCTATCAGATGGCGTTACAGCGCCCGACGCACTGGACCTTGCAACCGAATTCCGGGATTGGCTAACAATCTGGTCGCCTGAATCCAGCAACATGCCACTACTTCTCCGCCCACCTGTAAGGGACGGCGCCGGTATGGACATCCTGATCGAACGCGGCGACCGGCAGTCCCGCCCGCCAGTCAGCGTCATCGCTCGCTCCACTGACGGCGCTGCCATTGCTCGCGCTTCCGTCACTTTTGAAGACGGTGCGCAAACAGCATCAGCCCGCCTCATTGCACCTGTTGAGACGTTGAACCGGATCGCGCGCCTTGAAATCGCCAACCAAGTTAGCGCCGGGGCGAACATCCTGCTGGACTCTGCTTGGGGCCGCCGCAGTGTTGGCATTGTGCGGCTGGCGGAATCGGGCGGACATCCACTACTCGACCCATCGCGCTATCTGCTGGAAGCGCTCGAGCCATTCGCAGAGGTCCAAACCGGTACTTTCGACGACCTCATCAAAGCAGAAATCGATGTTATTCTGCTAACGGATCAAGCGGGTGCTGATCCTGATATCCGTCAAACACTGGATGAATGGACCCGTGACGGTGGCGTGTTGATCCGTTTCGCTGGCCCTCGCCTTGCTGAAAGCCCTGATGCGCTGACGCCAGTGCCGCTTCGCGCCGGAGGCAGGGCACTTGGCGGGCCGATGTCTTGGTCAGCACCGCTTGGGCTGGCACCACTGCCTGAAAAAGGCCCACTCAGCGGATTGACCCCACCTGCTGGCGTCGCCGTGTCCCGTCAGGCATTGGCAGAACCTGGACCAGAATTGGCAGCCGTCACTTGGGCTGCGTTGGCAGACGGAACGCCGCTGGTGACAGGCGGTGAGCTTGGCGACGGGATCCTAGCGTTGATCCACGTAGATGCCGGGCCGGACTGGTCTGACTTACCAATTGCCGGATTCTTCGTCGAAATGCTCCGGCGGCTAACCGCACTCGCGACAGAACGTGGCCAAGCCAAAACGGGGAATGAACTCGCTGCATTTCGTATCATGGATGGCTATGGCCGCTTGGCCGCAGCACCGCCTGGACTGAACAAGCTGAAGCTCGGTCCAAATGCAGCCATCCCTGGACCGCGCCTGCCACCGGGATATTACGGCCCGGAAGATGCGCCTGTGGCGCTCAATCTATCGCCCGCTATTGATACTCTTGGCCCTCTGCCACAATTGCCGCGCGCTAAAGTGCTGTCTTATGGCGGGGCCGATGTGATCCGCATCGCGCCTTGGCTATTGGGGCTTGCTGCACTTCTGCTGCTTGGCGAATTCCTTTTGACCCTCGGCTATTCTGGCCGTCTGCCGTCGCTGCCGGGCTTGCCCAAGCGCGGGGCAACTGCTGCAAGTATCTTGGCGCTGCTTTTCCTTATGACGCCAAGCACTGCAGACGCCGAAGATATTGCAAGTGCCGCAGCCCTTGAAACACGCCTTGCCTATATCGAGACTGGCGATGCGGAAGTTGATCGACAAAGCCGCATGGGTCTCGCAGGTGTGGGAAAGGCGCTGAATGACCGGACCTCGGTTGAACCTGGCACGCCGCTTGGCATCAATCTGGACCGGGATGACGTCACACTCCTGCCATTCATCTATTGGCCGGTAACACCGGACTTTCCCGCACTTTCCGTGACGGCGCGCGCGAAGCTGGCACGGTATATCTCAACCGGCGGCATGATCCTTTTTGATACGCGCGACGGTGATCGTGCGTCTGCATTGGTATCGCTCGGGCAAGCAACGCCTGAGGCAGTCGCCCTTCGCCGCATCCTTGAAGGCGCGCCCGTGCCACCATTGGCGCCGCTGCCGTTGGATCACGTCCTAACCCGCTCCTACTACCTGTTAAATGAATTTCCAGGCCGCATTCCGTCCAGCCCAATCTGGGTCGAGCGAGCAGGCTCATCTGCCTATGACGGGGTGACAGCGGTTATTATTGGCGGATCAAGCTGGGCCGCTGCATGGGCTATCGACGACGCAGGCCGCCCCGTCTACTCCGTCTCCCCAGGCGGGGACCGGCAACGGGAGTTGGCAACGCGCTTTGGCGTCAATGTCGTGATGCATGCACTCACTGGCAGCTATAAAGGCGATCAAGTGCACTTGCCGTCTATTATGCAGAGGCTTGGCCAATGAACGCCGCTGGCCTCGCCTTTGACCCACTGCTGCCTTGGGCCGTGATCGCCGTTCTGGCTTTAGCCGCACTACTGGTGTTCGGGTACGGGATATCCCGCCGCGCGCCCGGCGTTTGGGGCCGCGCGCTCGCGTTTGCCATGATCGCTGCGACACTGGCAGGCCCCAATCTTCGTGTGGAAGAACGCCGCTCCGAAACCGATGTCGCTGTAGCGCTCATCGATGGCTCAAGCTCCATGCAAACCGGAGATAGGCAAGCTGACGCCGCAGAGGCCGCTAAAGCACTGCAAAAGGCCGCCGCAAAGCTCGACAATTTGGAACTTCGGATCGTCCAGGGACAGCCCGATACGAACGAAGCCGCCAACGGCACCCGCATGTTCCAACCGTTGATCGACGCCTTTGCCGACGTACCGAGCAATCGCCGCGCCGGGGCATTCCTGATAACCGATGGTCAAGTTCATGATGCGCCGCTGGCCCGGGATGCAGCAGCCGTCCTGGCTCCACTGCTCGGTGGTGCGCCTCTACACGCACTTGTTGTCGGTGAGGCCAATGAAGGTGACAGGCGCATTCGCATTACCGCCGCACCGCCGTTCGCGTTGGTCGGCGCTGAAGCAGACGTGCGGTTTGTTGTTGAAGATGACCCTGTCCAGCCAACGCGCCGCCCTGCTGAAGTCACGGTTCATATCGATGGTATTCCGGTTCAGCGCCTACGGGCGTGGCCGGGCCGGGAAACCGCTGTGCTTATTCCAGTAGACCGTGCAGGCAAGCACGCCGTTGAAATATCTGTCGAAGCTGGGCCAAAAGAAGTCAGCCTGCTTAACAATAAGGCGCTTGCGGAGATCGCCGGCATTCGGGATAGGCTGCGTGTGCTGATGGTCTCCGGCCAACCGCATGCGGGTGAGAGGGTATGGCGAAATCTGCTGAAATCCGATCCAGCAGTTGATCTGGTCCACTTCATAATCCTCCGCTCACCAGAGAAGATCGACTACACATCCACCCGTGAACTCGCCCTTATCGCATTCCCAATCCGGGAATTGTTCGAGCGGAAGCTGCCGGAATTCGATCTCATCCTATTTGATCGCTATCCTAGGCGTGATCTCATTCCGCCGAGCTATCTGGCGAACATTGTGGAGCATGTGCGCTGTCTCTTATACACATCTCCGAGCCCACGAGACCTCTCTACATCTCGTAT
>CAJXVF010000337.1 GCA_913060845.1 uncultured Alphaproteobacteria bacterium
TCTACACCTCTCTATTCGTCGGCAGCGTCAGATGTGTATAAGAGACAGTTTCTGAGCGCAGCACGTTGACGTTCATCGTTATGCCTTGGCGCTTGGCAATCCGTCGTTGGCGGCCAACCATTTCGTATAGAAACGGCAGAATAGAGATCGTCGCATCGGGCGTTTCCAACCCCTCACGGGTACGGAAATACATCCTGAGCGGAACCGCTGTACGGGCCAAAAACCCATCCTTAAAGAGCGCATATTTGATGACCTCCCGTGCGAGGCGCCAACCACGGGCATTGTCATTGAATGTCGCGTTCTTCTCCTTGATGGCGAACTTCACACGGGGCGAATAATGGTCGCGCAGGTTCTCACCAACACCCTTCAACTCATGCACCGGCTCGATACCAAGGTTGCGCAGCAGGTCCGCCTGACCAATCCCGGACAGTTCCAACAGCTTTGGTGAGTTTATTGAGCCGCCGGATACGATCACCTCCCGAGACGCCCGCGCCTCCCTGGCCTCCCCTGCTACCTTGTAGCGTACGCCGACGCAGCGCTTGCCTTCCAGGATCAGCGTCTCCGCCATAGCGTCCTGCTGGATCGTGAGATTGGAACGGTCACGCGCGGGGTCGAGGTAGCAATATGCGGTTGATTGGCGGCGACCTTTTGAAATTGTCACCTGGGACATGCCGATGCCCTCTTGCGTGGCACCATTCAGATCCTTGTTAAACGGAACGCCGATTTTCTCCGCCGCCGCTATCATTTTTTCCAACAGTGGCACTTGGTGGCGCGGGGTCTCGCCGACACGCAGCGGGCCATCGCGGCCCCGGAATTCGTCTTCTCCGCCCGCGTAGGACTCCATCTTCTTGAACGTCGGGAGCACATCATCATAGCTCCAGCCGCGATTGCCGAGCTGTGCCCAGCCATCGTAATCCCGCGCTTGGCCACGGATGAAAACCATACCGTTGATGGAACTAGAGCCGCCCAACATCTTGCCCCGCGGCACTTCAATCCGTCTGCCACCAGACCCTTCATCTGGTTCTGAGGAATAGCACCAGTTAACGGCTGGGTTATCGATCAGTTTGGCTATGCCGACGGGCACGCGAGACCAAAAATAATCGGATCCTTCCTTGCCCGCTTCCAGGCAAAGCACCTGATATCGCCCACTTTCAGATAGCCGCGCCGCTACAGCAGCCCCGGCAGACCCTGCCCCAACGACGATATAATCATACTCAGGTGATCCAGCTTCCGGCATCGCAGTTTACCCCACATATCCATTCTGATGCGGGGAGTATGGACTGTTCTGAAATCCTGGGTCCAGCGCGATGCGGCTCAGCTAGCAACGCGGGGTTGGCTCAGGGACCTCTTAAGCGCTGGTTCCGACGGGAATGCCACCCAAAATGTTGAACCTGCGCCAAGCACACTATCTGCGCCAATCTCGCCGCCCATCATCGTTACCAGGCGCTTGCACAACGCCAGACCGATGCCAGCGCCTTCAATACCGGATCGCTCTGCACCAAGGCGATTGAAGGGTGCGAATATCTGCGAATGAAGCTCTTCAGCTATGCCATTACCGGTATCCTCGACTGATATCCGGATAATTCCATCAGCTTCCGACAGCCTCACATCAACGGTCCCGTTGGGCTTATTGTACTTGATAGCGTTCGAGACCAGGTTCAACAGGATCTGCTTCAACCGCTTTGGGTCTGCCTTGATGCGCTGCTCCAATAGGTGCGCGTCAAAATTCAGTTTGATGTCCGACTTGGCCGCGACGGGCTGCATAGTCTTCACAACATCCTCAGCAATGTCCTGTGGATCCAAGGCTGTCATGGACATGCGCAGCTGGCCGGCTTCGATGGACGCAAGGTCCAGTATCTCGCTTATGAGCGATAGCAAATGATCTCCGCTCTGCATGATCATCACCAGGTATTCACGCTGTGTTGCAGACAACGTGTTTTGACCTTCTAACGTAAGCAATTGCCCGAACCCGAGGATGGCATTCAACGGTGTGCGGAATTCGTGGGACATGCTCGCCAGGAATTCAGACTTTGCACTGTCCGCAGCTTCCGCAGCAATCCGGGCTTCCTGCGCGCTGTGCGCAAGCTGACGTGCCTTGGCTTCACTGCCTTCGAGGGCTTGCCGCGCTGTAACCAGCTCGGTGACGTTGCGGCCGACACCACGATATCCTGCGAATTGACCGTCGGGTGTGAAATGGGGCACGCCGCTAATCGCGGTCCATAAAAGCGGGCGGCCCGGCAGGCGGCGCCGAAACGTAAACTCCCGAAATGGCTCACGCCTAGCAAGCGTCTCCAAATGGGGCGCCCAAAGCTCAGGGTCATCAGACGTTGCGGCAGTCTGATCACGCCGCTTGCCGATGACATCAGGGGCGCGCATGCCTGTCAGACGGTGAATGTTCTCAGATACGTAACTGATCCGGTGATCGGCATCTGCTTCCCAAAACCAATCTGCTGCAGCTGAAGCAAAATCCCGGAACTTCTGTTCGCTCTCCAAACCTATTGCTTGGGCCGATTTCATCTCGCTAATGTCAACGCCAAAAATAACGACGCCACCGTCGCTGGTTCGCCGCTCACTAACAAGGTGCCAGCATTGATCCCCTAGCTCAATTTCGAATGCACCAGCTGGCTCACGATAGCTTTTAAGGCGTTCCTTAATCCAAGCTTCTTTGTCCCCGTTCGCCTGTGGCACGAGATCATTATCGACACGCGTTCTGATATAATGTTCGAACGTAGCCCTCCGCTGAACAGAACTGGCCGCCGCCCCCAGATCCTCCTGGAAATGCTGATTGAACAGAACTAACCGTGCATGCTCATCCCAAAGGGAAAAGTTGCCTGAGATTTGATTGATTCCGCTGACAAGCTGCCTATTCATCTTGCGGGCGCGCAACAAAGCGCCGCCCAGCAATACAATCAAGCCGACGAGCAAAAGTATAACAGCGATCAGCACCGGATCATCAATCAACGGCCTCAGCGGCTCCCACGCGCAAGTCTTTCCTATCTGCGGGCTCAACGACTACATCCGTTGGCCCTAAGCACACCTTTATAACATTTGATTTGATCTAAACTTTGGATTCCGCAGGCGCTTGCGGGATTGAACGCAGGAATGTTCGCGTCTAGCCTCAATTTAACGCACTCTTCACCGGCCCAAAGTCAGGAAAGCCCCATCATGTTGAATATCTATCACTCCACCGGAACCCGCGGCTTTCGTGTCATTTGGGTGTGTGAGGAGCTTGGCGTTCCTTATGAAATCAATCCTGTTGATTTCTCTGCTGATTACCGCGCAAGCCCCGAGTGGCGGGCGTTAAACCCCGTGGGCAAAGTCCCGGTGATGACTGACGGCGACATGACGATGTATGAATCCTGCGCCATGATGCAGTACGTGCTGGATCAATATGGCGAAGGTCGCTTGCAGCCCGCCAAGTCAGACGCAAACTATGCCCATTATCTGCAATGGTGCTGGTTTGCAGAATCCACATTCGCCCGGCCGCTTGGCGAAATCACAAATCATCGACGCGCCTTCCAACCGCAATTGGATGATGTCGTGGCCGAAATGCAGGGCCGCGGCACGGCCTGCGTTGAAGCGCTCGATGCCGTGTTCAGTCGCCAACCCTATCTGCTTGGTGACGAGATGTGCGCCGCAGACCTCAGCATGGCTTATGTGATGCGTGGCTATAAGAAAAACGTGACGGAAACCCCACCAGCCAACGTCCAATCCTTCTTTGACCGCATGACGGCCCTGCCATCATTTGCCCGCACACTAAAAGCGGATACAGCGACAGCAGAACGGCTGAAAGCCTGAAATGCAACACATCCACACCAGCCCTAGAGGCCTAGGCTACCGCGTATTCGACATGCGCGATCCATGGACGAAACAGGATGGCGCGCGTGCTGCGACGCCTATTGTGTTCCAGCATGGCCTTGGCCTGAACGGGCTAGCGTGGCTGCCTTGGATCAGCAGGCTTGATCCTGATCGCCAGATGATCGCGATAGATATGCGCGGCCACGGTGCCTCCAAAGCGATGTGGTCTGCACCAAGCCTTGATGTCGGCGATTATGCTGACGATGTGCTTGATGTACTAAATGTGTTGGAGCTGTCTCTTATACACATCTCCGAGCCCACGAGACCTCTCTACATCTC
>CAJXVF010000338.1 GCA_913060845.1 uncultured Alphaproteobacteria bacterium
AGATGTAGAGAGGTCTCGTGGGCTCGGAGATGTGTATAAGAGACAGCACCTACACAATGCAGGATTTCAGGGACACAGCAGCGGCGATCTATGACGGCAGGCTAGGCGCTTTGAATTGGCACGAAATCAGGCCATTATCAGACGGTGCCCGCGCTTTCGAAGATCTAAATGCAGGCCGTGCTGCTGCTCCCAAAATCATCCTCGTTCCCTGAAGTTATCGATGCCCAGAAGCGCCCAATTCCACTCCAGTGAAGACGCCCGCCGCATTGCCAAACGGCGACTGCCATGGATGGTGTTCGATTATATTGATGGCGCTGCCGGTGAAGAACATGGCGCTAAGCTCAATTGTCAAGCCATTCAGGACATTCGCTTTAGGCCACGCGTGCTTGTTGATGTCAGCAAGCGGGACTATTCCGTCGAACTCTTCGGCGAGGTTAAAGGCGCGCCTTACGGCATTACGCCCATGGGTATGTGCAATCTCTCTGCGCCCGATGCGGACCTGATGCTCGCAGGGCTCGCTGCCAAGCATTCCATCCCGACTTGCGTTTCAACCGTGGCATCGACGCCGCTTGAAACAATGCTAGAAGCGGCGGATGGCAACGCTTGGTTCCAGCTGTATTTCAGCGATGACGGGACGGGCGCGCTGAAATTGGTCGAGCGCGCGAAGCATGCCGGGTATGACGTTCTTGTTCTGACAGTCGATGTACCGGAGGTTGGGCGACGCCCACGCGAACTTCGCTACGGCTTTAAGATGCCATTTCGCATTGGCCCTCGCCAATTCATAGACTTTGCTCTGCATCCCCACTGGTCGCTAGCGACGTTGTTCGGGGGTCAACCACAATTGGCCAATTTCGACGGCAAAGACTACGTATTTGACCGCACAGAAAGCCGGGCTGCAGCAGATTGGAGCTACTTCGCTCGCCTGCGGGATGCATGGCCTGGGAAACTCGTCGTCAAAGGCGTGCTAGACGTTGAAGACGCCCTCCGCCTCCAAAACGCTGGCGCTGATGCAATTCAGATATTCAGTCATGGTGGCCGCCAGCTTGATGGCGCTCCACCTCCGATCCTTGCACTCAAAGCCATCCGCGACGCCATCGACCCGGAATACCCACTGTTCTACGACACCGGCATTCGATCAGGCGAAGACGTCGTCAAAGCTTATGCCATGGGTGCCAATTACGTTTTCCTGGGCCGCATAATGCAATACGCGATTGCTGCAGGCGGATCTGCCGGACTGGATAAACTCTGGGATATACTTGGGGAGGAAGCAGGATTGACCTTGGCCCAGGTTGGTAAGACAAATTTCGCCCAACTAAACGAAGTTGTGGCCAATGAGCTTGAGTGATCGACACCCTGCTTGTTGGACAATTCCCGACGCATTAACACGTTAATCGCGGGGGGCCGTTCGGCCAGTAGGATTGGCCGATGCAGCCAATATCGTTCGAGCGCCATCGCTTTCGGCTGTCGGTAATTATGGACGCCGCCTCTTCTCACGCCTTATCTACAAGAAGCTTCGCGCTAGGGGGCGTTTTCTGTCAGGCGGACGTGTTGCCTTCCTGCCTGACTGGGATCACCGTAGAGTTCGGTCGACTTAGGTAGTTAAAGTGTCGCTGCCCCATATATATAACCCTGAGCGTTCTTGATTCGAACAAACATTTCATCGACATGCTGGCGAAAAAGCGAGTAATAAATGTTCGGCCAGCGTGCATTACCCTGAAAGCTCTGAGAGAAAGCAATGAAAACTGAGGCGCTTTGGCGCGCAGGGGGCATTTGCCTTGCGTGGCCTAATATGAAAATCAGGAACTCTGCCGCAATGGTAGATCCGTGCCGCGCGGTAGTCATCGTGCAATGCCGGTGACGCATTCCAATCCTGTGGTCGGAATGCTGGCACGCCGGGCCCGACTGCGCGCCACACTGGCTAAGGGCGGATGCGGTGTGTTTGCACGCCTACGCACGTCCGAGGCATACGAGGCATTGGCCGAAAGCACAGCAGATTTTGTGGTGATAGACCATGAACATGGCAGCTTTTCCCCTGGTGAGCTTTCGGCTTGTGTGCTGGCTGCGCAGGCCGGGGGGCTTGCCGTAATCATTCGCTTTGGCACCGACGACCTATCACTATTGCAACAAGCAGTGACGATCGGCACCGATGGCATCATAGTCGCGCATTGTAACGACCCGGTCCGGGTTTTGGACTGGGTCAAGTTTCTGCGGGGACGGGCATTGGAACGTGCATGGGCCGGCGCCGGGCGCGCATCTGCAAGGCGTGCCATCCCCTGGTCTGAATTTCGGAAAATGATGCATCGTGATCTGGTGGTGATCGCCCAGATCGATGAACCAGAAGGATTGGGTCGGTCTTGCGACATTGTGCAGGTGCCGAGTTTAGATGGTCTGTTCTATGGGACCATCGGCTTCGCACTTGCAGATGCCAAGGGCGGGGTCGAGGCGCTCAATGCGGATCTAGCCGACGCGCGCGCGCAGCGCCCCGACGCAATTTTTGGATATTCAATCGCCGATCCCCACAGGCTGAGCGACGATGTTTTGAAGAACATCACCTTTGCCGTATCCGATAGCGATATTGGTCTATTGCAGCGCGCTGTATCGGAACAGATACATCTGCTCAAGGGATTTTTTCCAACATAATTATAGCATTAGCCTGACAAAGCCACCGCTTAGGTCCGGGAGAGTTTATTCGCTTGGTTCAGGTATTTTTTACAGGCTCTGAATTGCTATAGATTCTCAGTAATCTATTGATATCGCTATGTGATTTAGAAAAACTTTCTCTACACGCGTCTAAGTACCTTCCACTTATATGGTGACTGCATACGGCAGGGCCTTGAACCAACGGTCTCACAAACTTTTAGCCATCTCTCCGGCGAAAATAGCTTTGAATGTTGCCCAATATTCAGTTCTATTTAGCCACCCAACTGTGTGCGCATGGCTTGATAAATAACTGCTGTGGCTACGTTTGCCAGGTTAAGTGATCGAACAAGTGGATTGGGCATCGGCAAATTGAATACTCGATCGTCCATGCCTTTCAAAACCGAATTTGGTAGGCCTTTAGATTCACATCCGAAAACCAAATATGCGTCTTCTTGATAGTCAGGTGCATAAACGCTTTGCGCGCCATGTTCCTCGAAGAAATACAGGCCTTCGCGCAATGGCATTCTATTATCCAAGAAATCTTGCCAACTGTCATATTGGGTGAGTTGAACATGTTTCCAGTAATCCATTCCAGCCCGACGCACGGCCTTTTCGTCAAGGGAAAAGCCGTAGGGTTTGATCAGGATTAGCTCCAAATTTAATGCTACACAGGTGCGCCCGATAGCGCCTGTATTGTATGGAATTTCAGGCGTCACCAGTACAGTTTTCATACGTAGATCAGACATAATATGTGTGGGCTTTCTTAAGTGACATGCGCAAGATTAACTCATTGCTTCTATTGAGTTTTATTAGGAGCATAGCAATTTCGATTTTACAGCATCAATACCCGTCGGCTGCAATGCGCCGCTTTGCTGAGATTACCATATTCGGCGCTATTGTTTGTTGTCGTAAAGCTGCCCGTCATCAAATCATTTGATGCTGATGTATTGGCGCTTTAGCGGAAGATTGGCCCCATCTGGTTGCTGATAATTTTGCTAAGCTTCGCGGTGAAGCAAGCGCTGCTGGTCGATGGTCGTTCGCTTGATCAACTGTCGTTGCGCTAGGTCAAAGACATCCTGTTTGAACGGGGCATTGATATCAGCCACAAGACCATACGGTTCTGGTGGAACCGCTTTAGGCCAATATTTGCTGCGGCAATCCGCAAACGCCGGGTTCACCAGCGTTCGTATTCATTCTGGCGTTGGCATGTCGATGAGGTTTTCGTTCAGATCAACGGCGTCCAACATTACCTATTGCGTGGTTGATCATTTAGGTGAGGTCGTCAAATCCTTTGCTTCCAAGCGCAGAAACCGCAAGGCAGCGCTAAAGATTCTGCGCCGGGCGATGGTTCGATAACCGAGCAGCCAACTCGCACCAGGCTTTCCGAAGACGGGAAGGGGGCAAGGCCAGATTCAGGGATATTAAGCCCCTGCAGAAGTTTGCCTCGAGCCATGCCGCCGTCCACAATCTGTCTCTTATACACATCTCCGAGC
>CAJXVF010000339.1 GCA_913060845.1 uncultured Alphaproteobacteria bacterium
AATTCCATTAATATGGGAATCCACGCCGATTCAGATTTTTAGGACGATGCTCTAGGGCCCGTTGTTGATCCGGTATACTGGACCGGCACGCCAGTGTTTGACGGAATGTTCGGTGCCTAATTCAGCCCATTAACTTCAGAGATCTTGGTGAGGTCGACAAAATTATCGCGGCCAGAAACCGAGGGTTCCAATTGTTGAATTCAATCCAATAAGAGCCAGTTCACCTAAACCGTCAGCGGTCCAAGGGGCGCACAAAGTGTGCAACATTCTCTACGTTATTTCGGAGAATATTGCATCTAATCACAACATTTTAGTCGCATACGGGTCATCAGCGGCTGAATGCTAGCCGTCTCCTGGGCCAGCGCCAGATAAGCGTGAGGCCACAGTGGCTGGGGCGTATGTTTGGGATGCAAGTTGTTCGAGATGGCTCCAATGAGCTGCAGCAATAGAGGGGCGCGCCGGGCAAAGTGGGATGTCGTGCGGGGGGGCTGCATCGATTTTAGTACATTTGAACTTGTCGGTACTGGAATTGGAAAGGTCGAGTGCGTCGCCTTTGATTAGACATCTCTCACGCCCAACTTCGATCTGTATTTCATTCCATTCAAGCTGGTAGCAGCGGTCGATGGCTTCTCCAAATACTCCGACACAGCCAACGGTTAGGAGTGGGGAACGAAGGCCGAGGATTGTGATTCCGCCATCATCTGCAGCGTGACGAATATGGTCTGTCAGCGCGGCGCCAGCCATTAAGGGGCAGATATGGGTTCCATCTGCCGCCGTCCAGGGCTCCCCAATTGTAACGCGCGCCATTGGAGGTTGCGCCCGGGTAGAGAGCGCTTGGCTGAGTACGTCGACACCTGGCAATCCGTACCGCGATAGCCATTCCGTTGCGGCTGAGGCGTCTTCGCAGGCACCCCAGGCGTATCCAGCACCTCGTGTCGCCCGTTTCGTCAAAGCTGCAATCTCACCGAATGAGCGCTCTAATATTGCGACTTCAGTCATGGCGCGGCCCCGTGGGTCAGATACATCCAGTCATCAGTCACAGCGGACTGCAACTCATCGAAGAACGGAGCGCCCTGGAACATGTTTATCCGGACCCAGCGGTCAGACTTTGGATCAAAACGGGTAGCGCCGAAGAACGCGAGTTTGCAGCGCAAAAAATCTTTTGGTAACATGGCGTTACCGATGGTCTTGTCTCTAATTTCGGCATAGGGCAGGCGGGACGTGAGCTGGACACGCCGAGCTATATGCCGGTGTTCTGGATGCTCTAAGAGAAATGCTGCAAGGGTTTGGTTTTCAGGCCATTGCTGAAGGTCCTCATACATTTCTATTGCATCACAGGCAGGGGCTAGTGGTTCCTCGAAGGCCACGATGTCTTCTTCGAAGCGTTGGCCTAGCCTGGGTTCAAGCTTTTCAGCTGATACATACCAGACACGGTCCACAGCTTTTTGATCTGCCCAATCAATCGCCAGGGCAAAAGCGTAAACATCAGCTAAGAGCCGTTTGAACGTAGTGATGGTCATCGCACCATCAATCGGGCGTCCAAGGCCTTCATCTGCGCTCATCGTCATGGCAAGGTCGTCCGTCAGCGCACCATGAGCGTCGATCAGTAATGCAACGGTTTGTTCCTGGCCCTCGATTGATAAATGGTCTTCGGTCCAGCGATACAGCTCATTCCAAGGCAAATGTGTTGGCTAACAATTCTGAGCAAGGCGCGCGTTGAGTAATTCTAGGTCTCGCCGCAAAATTGCGATCTTTGCTTGCTGAATCGGATGCTGGGAAATCCAGGAATGCGCATTGGCGGCCGCCTGAATGGCAAGTGTGCGAAAGCGGGCGGCGGCTTTTGGCGAGGCCTCCGGCAATGATCTAATGCGGGCAAGTGCTGTTTCGCGGGCCATGATCCAATTGTTGATGAGCATGGGGTGATTCAGCAAGAATGGTGCCATGCCAAGACCAGTCGAATTGCCAATACCTAAGCGGCGGCGAAGGTTCGGTGCGATCCTTCTCGCAGCGTCAGGTGCGCGACATGCCGCTAGGTGTTCCACGAGATCGATAGAGAATGCGCGTATCAAGTAGACCGTGAGCATTTCAGCCTGAAAGGGTGCGGTAAATTCTGGTCGGTCGGCGATGGACGTGTGATCAGCCGCGCCGAATTTTCCGGACCCATAAACCGCCGTTGTTCGCATGAGATAGCCAGTTTGCTCAATCAAGTCTGCGTCGGGCTGGTTGCCCGCGGCGAGAGTCTCAACCGTATGTTCAAACAGCCTGACGGATCGGTTCGCCCGCGACAGCGTGAGTTCTTTCGATGAAACGCGGCCAGCTTCCTGCTTCGGCACATTGCTTTCTAGTCTACGGATGTCGGCTGCATCTACATCGCCATCAACCAAGGCAAAGGTTGCGTCCCAAGCTTCAGCAATCACACGGTCTGAGCGTTGGTCATCTGGTAGGTCGTGGGAAAAGGCAACCAAACTATAGATGCGATCCGGTCCGTTCACGCGATAGACGGCGACGCCAACGCCGTTCTCGTCGATATCAAAGTTTGGCCGGTCGAAGCACCAATTTTCGCTCTGCATTCTGCGCATCAAGATACGAATGAATGAAAGCCGCGACTGGAAATTTGCCCCTAGCCGTTCCAGCCGCATAACTATTTCAGGCGGTCGAAGCGGAACCTTTGCCTTTGCTACGCTAGGCGCTGGATTGGACATTAATCTTTGCCTCTCACGCTGAAAGTTTCACGGCTCTTAAGCTGGCTGAAATTGCTCATCAAAGAAGCGCAGCCAGTTGTTGCCCATCACACCTGCAATGTTTGTTTCATTCATGCCAACGGCCCGGAGACCAGCTTCGATCTGGTCGAAATCGCGGCTGTCGCGGAACCAGTTTGGCATTGGTGGAAATCCGGCGTCGCTCTTAGAACCTTCACCGTAGTCGATTTCCTTGGTCCAGCGCCCCACGCGCATCCATTCAACGACACTATCCGGTTGGTCCGTACAGAGGTCCGTGCCAATGCCAATGCGCTCAGGGCCCATTAAGTCGGCAGTGCGAGCGATCATTTCGCAGAAGCTCTCTAGCGTGCAATCGGACTTGCCGTGGAGGTGATGGGGGTAGGTTGAGAAGCCAAGCATGCCGCCAGATTGGCCCAATGCCCGCAATACATCATCAGACTTGTTCCGAAAGGCAGGGTGCCAGGAGGCTGGATTAGCATGGGTGATTGCGATTGGCCGCCCAGATATTTCGATCGCTTCTAGGGTCGACCGCTCGGCGGAATGGCTCATATCGACCACCAAACCAACGCGGTTCATCTCCTTGATGACCTGACGGCCCATGCGTGTGACGCCAGGGTCTTCGGCCTCATAGCAACCTGTCGCGAGCAGTGATTGGTTGTTGTATGTCAGCTGCATAAATCGCGCGCCGAGAGTGTGCAGGATTTCTACCAGACCAATGTCAGCTTCAATGGCTGACGGGTTTTGGAAGCCAAAGAAGACCGCTGTTTTTCCTATCTCACGCGCTTTTCGCACATCATCGCCGGTGCGGCCTTGGAAGATCAGTTCGGGAAAGCGCTCGAACCAACGGTTCCATTTTTCCATGATATGCACGGTCTCACGAAAGTTCTCATGATACGTCACGGTGACATGGACGGCATCCAAGCCGCCTTCGCGGAATTGGCGGAAAATGGCTTCGGACCAGTTTGCATATTGCAGGCAATCGATCCGGTATGACTGATCCATGGTAGCGTCTCATATTTTGGTTAGATGCACAGGCGAAAGGGTTTGGCGTGGCAGTTCTGTCAGAGTGCTTTGTTGCGACGAAGTCTCGAAATCAATTGCGAACGTAAGAGGTCATCCAATCAGTGCTTCAGCCCTAGCTTGCGTAGGGCGAGGAACTCCTTCTGAATTTTGGTTGTTTAAGCCTCACAATCGAGAAAGTGTGGTTCGGATTGGGTTTGTTCGCAAGACTTTTGCCCGGGACTTTCTATTTGGCTATCCGGAGCGAAGCTTGCCTCGCCCAACGGCGGGGATCAAGCTGGAAATCTAGGGGTACTGCTGACAGGGCAGCCTAGCCAAAGCCTTAAAGTCTAAGAGCCCATTTTAAAAGTTGTTGAGTGATAACAGTGGGATGTGATTCCATCGGAT
>CAJXVF010000340.1 GCA_913060845.1 uncultured Alphaproteobacteria bacterium
CATCCAGCGAGCGGTGCGTTTGATCGCACCAATCGGCGGCGCAAAGCACCAGAACAAAAGCGTTGCGGCGATCATTCCGGCTAGAACGGCAGCAAGGCCGCCTTCGATGCCGGGCAGAAGCGCCTGCGCTAAGCGCCAAACATTGTCCTGCGCCTTAGCGCCTAATGCGCCACCAAGGCTTTCCGTGAGCGGCCAGAATTCTGGCGCTGGAACGGCAGAGAGTGCAGCCGCCGCCAGTACAGCGCCCAAGGGCAGCAGCGCCAGACGCAGCCAAAGAATCTTCGGCGGGCGATGCAGAAAGAACCGCCAGCCAAGGCTGAACGCCGCCAAGGGTGCAGCCCATGCAGCCAAGCCGATAGCCCGCAGAACGGCATCAGCTGCTGATGCGCCGATACCGCCAAGCAGATTGTTCGGCGCTTGGCCGCTAGCCATGCTGGCGCTTGGGTCCATGGGATCATACGAAAACAATGCGGCAGCCATCATCAACGCCAGGCCAATGAGTGCTAGTGCAGCCATTTCCAGGGCGCGGAGTTTTAGAAAGCGCGCGAGTTGCGGCGGCAGGTATTTCGCTTCCTGGGCGCGCGGCTCCACCTTTGCCGGAACCCGCGTGGCGCCGCGCGCAGGCGCTTTGCGTGGGCGCCGCTTGGGCGAACGTGGTGATGATGCAGCGTCAATCGCAACAGCCACAGGGCCGTCTCCCGCCTAAAATACGAACAAAACGGATACTAACGGCTCAGGGGTGGCTTTCGCAAGCAAAAAGAGGAGTCTTAGACTCAAGGAATCATTCTAAGCTGCTGCAAATATATCATTCTGCAAAGAAAAACGGCCCGAAGCATATGCTCCGGGCCGCAATTTAGGCTTGCGAGAGAGACCAAGGCTGTAGGGTTGAGGGGTTACATCGTCTGCGAACCGCGACCGAACTCGGGATAGGCTTCCATGCCAAGCTCCGACTGATCGAGGCCCATAACTTCGGCTTCCTCATCTGCACGGATGCCGACGGTGGATTTCAGCGCGAACCACACAAGCAAGCTAACCGGGAAGACGAACGCGCCGACTGCCAGGATACCCACAAGCTGCGCCAAGATCGCCCCGCCGCCGAAGATACCAACGGCCAGTGTACCCCAGATACCCGCAACCAAGTGGGCGGAGATGGCACCGACAACATCGTCAATCTTGAACTTGTCCATCAATGGCACTGCAAACACTACGATCGCACCGCCGATACCGCCAATGATGATTGAGTGGAAGTGGTTCTGCAGGTCCGGACCAGCCGTGATTGAAACCAAGCCTGCAATCGCGCCATTGAGCGCCATTGTCAGATCGACCTTCTTATAGCGGATCTGGGTCACCATCATCGCTACAACCACGCCACCAGCAGCCGCCAAGTTGGTGTTCACGAACACAATCGCCATCGCCGCTGCGTCCAAAGCACTGCCAAGGGCAAGCTGTGAGCCACCGTTAAAGCCGAACCAACCGAACCACAGAATGAACGTGCCGAGCGTTGCCAGCGGCAAGTTAGCACCTGGCATCGGGCGAACTTCGCCGTTGGCACCGTAGCGTCCCTTCCTTGCGCCGAGCACAATCGCGCCCGCCAATGCAGCCCAGCCACCAGTAGAGTGAACCAAGGTAGAGCCAGCGAAGTCCATGAATTCAGCGCCGAATGAAGCGATGTACCAGTCGCTGTTCAACCAGCCACCGCCCCATTCCCAGGAGCCAACGATCGGATAGATAAGCGCGGACAAAACAACAACGAACGCCAAGAAAGGCCACAGCTTAATGCGTTCCGCCAAGGTGCCGGAAACAATGGACGCCGCCGTCGCCACAAACACCATCTGGAAGAACCAGTCGGACTGTGAGGCATAGCCGTTGTCGGTTACGGCTTTGACCAATTCCGGCGTCGCTTCATCCGCGCCCAAAAGTGCCAATTCCGCAGCCGGCGGGTTGTAGAAGAATGAGAAGGACCCGATGAAGCCGCCGTCTACATCGGTGTACATCACGGCATAGCCAACCACATAGAACATCAAGCCAGCAATTGAGTAGAGCGCGATGTTTTTCAGGCAGATCGTCGCCGTGTTTTTAGAGCGGACCAAGCCCGCTTCCAACATCGCAAATCCAGCCGCCATAAACATGACGACCAAGCCGTTCACCAAGAACGAAAAACTGTTGAAGACAAAGGCGGTTTCAGGATCAACCGCCGCCATGGCTGGGGCTGCTGCAAGCGATAATACGCCAGCACCTCCCAGTGAAAGTAAAGTCTTGCTCATACTGATTCCCCTTACAGCGCCGTAGCGCCGGTTTCGCCCGTGCGGATCCGCACGGCTTGGCCGACATCCAACACAAAGATTTTGCCGTCGCCGATGCGCCCGGTATTGGCGGCCTTCTGGATCGCCTCCACGGCGCCATCGACCTGTGAATCGTCAACCACCACCTCAATTTTGACCTTCGGCAGGAAGTTCACTGTGTATTCAGCGCCCCGATAAATTTCGGTTTGCCCTTTTTGGCGCCCGAAACCGCGCGCCTCCGTAGCTGTCAAACCTTGAATGCCTATCGACGTGAGCGCTTCGCGCACATCATCGAGCTTGAAGGGCTTGATCACGGCCATGACCATCTTCATTCTCATCTCCTGAACCAGCGCTTGCGGGTATGCGCACGCGTCAACACTTCGTTTACAAGTTCCATGCCAGTTATATTTATCATTATATTACAACATGTTATGGAATAACTGAACTCATATTGCCTAATTATTACTCAAGATTAAAAAGTAAGCAGTTTAAAAATTAGGCACCGCTGCGGCGTTCCGCTAATGGCACTTCGGCCGGACCGCGCTATTCTCAAAGTATGGTGAATAAGACCCCACCCCTGACGGACGTTCTGATTTCAGGCGCTGGCTTGAACGGACTGGCAGCAGCCCTACTGCTGGCGGAAGCTGGTGCAAGCGTCATCGTGATCGACCCCGCGACCCGCGCGCGCCTGGAACACCCAGATTACGATTGGCGCACGACCGCCATCGCCCAAGGTGCCATGCGCATTCTGGACCGGATCGGTGCCTGGGATAGCGACGCCTGGGCTTCTGGCGCTATCACCGACATCCGCATTATTGACGGCGATGGTCCGCTTTTCTTGCATTATGACGGCGGGGAACTTGGCGAAGGCGACCTTGGCTGCATCGTGCCGAACGCCGCACTCCGCCGGCGCATGTTTGACGCTGTCATGGCCGCGCCGAACATTGATCTCCGCTTTGAAACAGGCTTGGAAGCGCTGAGCCTCTCTGCCAATGCCGCAATCGTTACGCTGAGCAATGGCGATGAAGTGCGCGCGCGGCTGGCGATCGGCGCAGATGGCCGCAACTCCCCCACACGCAGGCTGGCGGGTATCGGTGAGCGATCATTTGACTATGGTCAAATTTCCATCGTCTGCACCGCTGCACATGCGGAACCGCACCGGGGCGTCGCCCACGAACGCTTTCTGCCGTCCGGCCCTTTCGCGATCCTGCCCCTGCCGGATACCAATGATGGTGCCGCTTCCCCACACCGTTCCTCCATCGTCTGGACTGAACGGGCAGACCTAGCAGAACGGCTGCTGGCGCTGGATAAAGCAGAATTCGATGGCGAATTGGCATCCCGCTTCGGCGATCACTATGGCGCAGTGGAAACTGTCGGCCCAATCGGCTCCTTCCCCCTAAAGCTTGTGGCTGCGACAGCAATGACCGGCCAACGCCTGGCACTGGTAGGCGACGCCGCCCGGTCTATTCATCCAATTGCAGGCCAGGGCTTTAACCTTGGCCTACGGGATTCCGCTGAATTGGCACGGCGTGTCGCGGACCGGTTGGCGCTTGGGTTGGACCCAGGTGCTCCAGATGTGCTTTCAGGCTACACCGCCGCCCGGCTAAGTGACGTGGCGTCCTTGGTTGCGGCGACGGACAGCCTGAACCGGCTCTTTTCCAACCACGTGCCACCGCTTAGGCTAATGCGGATGCTGGGACTGGGTGCAGTGCAAGCGACGCCGCCGCTCAAGCGCCTGTTCATGCGTCACGCTATGGGCCTAGCTGGCCCAGCCCGGCATTTGGCTGTCTCTTATACACATCTCCGAGCCCACGAGACCTCTCTACATCTCG
>CAJXVF010000341.1 GCA_913060845.1 uncultured Alphaproteobacteria bacterium
ATTCCCGCACGAACACGCCGCCACCAGTGGCTGGCGGACGGTTCAGGCCAGCGACAAAATCTGCAACCTTTGTCTCGCCAGCTTTCAGCGTCATCCGCGTCGCAAGTGAGAACTCATCCGACGGATCGCCAACGCTAAGGCGCTTGTAGTTTTCTGGCTTTTTGGTCTTTGGCTCAATCTTCTCCAGCGTTGCAATGCGCTTAAGAATGCCTGTAACGCGCAAATTGTCCGCCGGGTAACCATAATGCTCCTGGATGAACCACTGCTCATCCTTACGGGCAAGTGTCAGGATACCGCCTTCTTGGCTTTCAATCCGGAACGTATCGACATTGTTGATCTTGGCTTCGATGCCTTCGAACATCGGACCTTTTTCGAACGCCGTCGCCTGCAGGCTCTCGCGTTCCTGGGTGAAGTAATAGGCGCCACCGCCAATGATCGCGACGACAACGGCGAGGATCAGGACTAAGCGAGCGTTCATGCTGCGCTCCCTTCACTGGATTTAGCCGCCTTCGCAAATTCTCGCTGGAACGCCCGACGGTGCTGGCTGCGCAGGAATGCACCAAACAGCGCAAGGATTGCGATTATCAGCGGCATAAGGACGACATTGGCAGCCTTAATTTTGCCGGTCAGTGCTTCAACATCACTGCGGAGCGCGAACTGCACATCGCGCAGTTCCTTTCGAACCTTCAACATCTGTTGCTGGGCGGCATCAATCGCCGTCCGCTGTTCATCCGTCAGCACCAATGAAGTTTTGCCAGAAGGATCGCTGGCGCGCTTCACATTGGTCAGCTTCTTCTGAACGGCTTCAAGCTCCTGCAGCAGTTCCTGTTCTTTGGTCCGGAATTTACGCTCAGCGTCACGCTGGATATCATTGATCATAGTAAACGGGCGTTGATAACCACCCCGGCTACGCAGGCCGATAAGGTCCGCAGAACCAGTGAGATTTTCCAGAACATTGGCGAAGAATGCGCCGTTATTGGCATTTGGCACGGCGACGCGTTGCCCGAACAAGTCTTGCACTGTCACCCAAAGTCCATCGGCCAGCATATCCACATCCGCGACGACAACGAGGCCGACAGGCGCACCTGATTTCGCTATGTGCGCCGCTTTGGCAGCGTCAAACTTCTCTTGAGCCTTGGTCTTGTCTTCAGGCTTGGCATCCTCCTTGTCCAGAACTGCCGGACGTGGCGGGCCATCGGGGAAGGCAGTCTGGGCAATACCAGTCAAGCGCGCGGCTAGCGTGAACTTGCCCTCAGCCTTAATATCATTGGCGATACCGACAATATCTGGCTGACGGCCCTGTGCACGCGCCAAGTCCACCAAACCGCTGTCCTGGGATGTTTGAATGAGTGGCTCAATCGTTAGGCCCCCAGACTCACCAAAGGGCTTGATGTGGCCAGGGGATGCGATGTGGAGCTGATCAAGCTGGCTGGTCGTAATGTCAGTCTCGCTCACATTAGCGCGGCGCAGCGCCATCCAGAGCGGGTATTCAATCGCGAGCATACGGGTCTTGCTGGCGTTCGGTGCACGCACTTTGCGGGCGTTTGAAATATCGCCAACCAGTTTGTCCGCAGGGATATCCATCCCCCAGGCATTAAAGAGCTTCTGCAGTTTATCAGCTGAACCGAAATCAACACGCTGAGCACCGCCACGCTGCGGCGGGCGCTGGGCGTCTGCCTCACTGTGCGGATCAACGAAGGCGACGACTTTGCCGCCATTCAGCAAGAACTGATCAATCGCGTACAGCGTCGCATCACTCAAGCTTGGTGGCTGGGCGATCAGGAGTAGATCCAGATCGTCCGGCAACTCATCAACGCTTGGGCTAATTTCGGAAACATCAAAGAACTGTTTCGCTTGGGACCAAACAACAAAGCTATCGTCTGGCGCACCCTCAGCACCGCGGGAATACTGGGAGCCGGCAATGGGCAGCGCCGAGATCAAGCCGACTTTAGGCTTTTTCGGATTGGCCAAATTGTAGACAATCCGCGCCAGATCATATTCCAGGAATGGCTCACGCTTTTCGTCAAAGAATGGAATGACCTGCTGGTGATCCGTTGCGTTAACGCCGAACAGGCCGAAATACACGGTCTCGCCAGTTTGATCGACAGGTACGCCTTGCAAGCCGACAGCAACAGCGCGGTCTTCCTCATCGGTGAACGGCAGCGGGTCAATAATCTCAAGCCGGATATTGCCTTTGCTGTAAGCCGCAAACTCTTCCAGCATGTCCTTGACGCGTTCGCCAAGAATACCGATTTGCGGGATTTCGCGGGCCAACCGGCCAGAGAAATAATAGCGCAGCGTGATCGGCTCATCGATCTTGTCGATCACGTTAAGTGTGCCTTCGCTCAGCGTGAACAGGCCTTCTTCGGTCAGGTCAATCCGCGCAGACTTCAGCGCATTGTTCGCCAATGTCACGGTCGCGATAAAGCCAATCGCGATCAGGACAAGTGAAATAAGGCCAAGCGCGCCGCTGGTTTTTGTACCTATAGCCATCTGCCTTATCCCGCCTTCTTAGAATCTACGACGACCATGGTCGCCAGTAGCCAGGCCGCCATCAGGGCCACGAAATACACAACGTCCCGGGCGTCAATCACGCCTTTGACGATCTGGTTGAAGTGCGGCAGCACCGAAAGCCCAGCCACCGTTTTCAACGCACCGTCTGACATGAATTCGCTGATCAGGTCCGTTACGAACCCAGCGCCGCCGGCGGTCATCAGGAAGCACACCGTTACGGTGACGACAAATGCGATCACCTGGTTCTTGGTCGCCGCGGACAGGCAAGATCCGATCGCCACATATCCGCCCGCCATCAGGAATGATCCCAAATAGCTGGCAAGGATGACGCCATTATCTGGCTCACCAAGGACATTGACCGTGATCCACATTGGGAAGGTCAATGCCAACGCCAGGCCTAGGAACAACCATGCAGCCAGGAATTTGCCGAGCACCGCCGCCCATACTGGGATCGGCAGGGTCAAGAATAACTCAATCGTGCCCTGGCGGCGTTCTTCGGCCCAGAGACGCATGGAAAGCGCCGGTGCCATGAACAGGTAAAGCCAGGGGTGGAACATGAAGAAGGATTGCAGGTCAGCATTCCCGCGCTCCAGGAAATACCCCACGAAGAACGTGAATGCGCTGGCGAGAGCCAGGAAAATGATCAGGAAAATCGCAGCGACAGGCGTCGCGAAATATCCGGCGAATTCGCGCCGGGCGACTGTAAGCAACGTACCCATCAGGCCGCCTCCCCTTTCAGCGTCAGGTGGCGGAAGAGATCCTCAAGCGCCGAAGCTTCCGGCCTTACGGAAACCACATCCACATTGGCATCCGCCAACGCACCAGCGACAGTATTCAAGATCATTGCACCGTCTTTGGGCGCAACGATCAACTTCGCATGGCCATCGGCCTGCGACATGGCGCGGATTTCTTTCACTGCGTCCAGCGGGTCGAGCGCAGCACGTGCGCGCTCAGCCACATCTTTAGACAGCACGACGGCGACTGCGTTGAATATGGCAGACCGCTGAGCCAATTCGTTCGGCGCGCCGTCCGCAATAACTTTGCCGTCGGCGATAATGACCGCCCGGCTGCAGACCGCATCGACCTCTTCCAGAATGTGGGTGGAGATAATAATCGCCTTCTCCGGCGCAATCTCACGGATTAACTCGCGGACTTCGTGCTTCTGGTTCGGGTCCAGGCCGTCCGTCGGCTCATCCAAGATCAGCACATCAGGATCATGCAGCAGCGCTTGGGCCAAGCCCACGCGGCGCTTAAAGCCCTTGGAGAGCGTTTCAATAGGCTGGGCCACAACACTTTCCAGATTGGTGCGCGCAATGGAGGCGAACACTTTCCGTCGCAGCGCAGAGCCTGAAATGCCACGTGTGCGCCCACAGAAGTGCAGCAGGCTCCACGGCGTCATATCCGGATAGAGCGGCGCGCCTTCCGGCAGATAGCCGAGGCAGCGACGTGCAGCCATCGGATCAACAGCGACATCGAAACCCATGATTTCAGCACGGCCTGACGTGGGCTTCAGAAAGCCCGTCAGAATCTTCATGGTCGTTGATTTACCGGCACCGTTGGGGC
>CAJXVF010000342.1 GCA_913060845.1 uncultured Alphaproteobacteria bacterium
TCAGATGTGTATAAGAGACAGCTGGAATGTGAGTACGCGGGACAGAATTTTATGGGCGTCCTGGGTTGGGATCGCGCCGGACTTCCGAACTTCCTCCAGCAGTGCTTTCGCTGCGTTGGGGCGCGCGTCAGCGAATTTCTCCGGCGGCGGTTGGCCTTCGCTGATGACGCCTGGCCCCCGTGGCGAGCGGAGTTCCTCTTGCGGCAAGCCAAGCGCTTCAACTGCAAATGTCTCCAGGTCAATGGAAACGTCACAGGCTTCCCGGAATGCGGCCGCCGTGATCGTGCTGGTCAACACAGACGTAATCCGGTCATGGGCGCGGAGGCGCAGCAAGACGGGCGTGAAATCTGCGTCTGATGTCAGAATGATGAATTCATCGAATCGGGTTGGGTGGTTCACCGCATCCAGAATGTCCATCGCCATCAGGATATCGGCGCTGTTCTTGCCGCGCGCGGTCAAGGACGGGCAATCAACAACCGTGAATGCCGCGCGGGTGAAGAAGCTTCGTTGGCGGCTGAATGCTGCCGGGTTCAAGTAGCAATTGCGGATCAACACCCGGCGCGGAATTGGATCAACCCCGTCCTCAAGCGCTGCGTGCGCCCCGGATTCCAGCCAATCCAGCCAGAGGGCCGGGCGTTCAGCAAACGCATCCGCCGCACGGCGGTCAAAGTTACGGAGGGAGAGGTACACATTGTCGAAATCGACGAACAATGCGGATCGGATCGCATTTGGCGTGTGGCCCATAAAATTTTAATCCAAAATAGGTCTGTCAAAACCCTTGAGCCATAACGGCGAAAAAGGGCGTGGGATGAAAATAGACCGCCAAAGTCTATATTGCGAACAATGGCGGACGTAACCCCCCTATCTGAGAATTCGGCGATCCTGCCGGAACCGTTCGAGCGCTGGTTTGAAAGCCGGGGCTGGGCGGCGCGCGACCACCAATTGGCGCTCGCCCGTTTGGCGCGCCAAGGCCGGTCCGTACTGCTGACAGCGCCGACTGGTGGTGGCAAGACTTTGGCCGGGTTTCTGCCAAGTCTGATCGATCTCGCCAGCCATGACGGCGAGCCTCCTGCTGGATTGCACACGCTCTATATTTCACCCCTGAAAGCGCTTTCGGTGGATGTCGCGCGGAATCTTGAAGCGCCAGCAGTGGAAATGGCGCTGCCGATGTCCATCGAAACCCGCACGGGCGACACGCCGCAATCGAAGCGCGTTCGTCAGCGCCGCAAGCCACCGCATATCTTGCTGACAACCCCTGAAAGCCTGGCGTTATTGCTGTCTTATGCGGACGCACCGCGCATGTTCGGCAAGCTGCAAGCGGTCATCATCGATGAGCTGCACGCGTTAGCGGATAATAAGCGTGGCGAAATGCTGGCGCTTGGCCTTGCGCGGTTAGCCACCCTAGCCCCCAACCACCGCCGCATCGGCCTGTCCGCAACCGTTGCCGACCCGCCAGCACTTGCCAAATGGCTTAGCAAAACGGCAGGACGGGTGGATGATGTGTCCCTGGTAGTTGGGGAAGCTGGTGCCGCGCCAGACATCAAAGTGATCCATGCCAAAGCGCGCGTGCCGTGGTCAGGCCATATGGCCATGCACGCAATGCCGGATGTGTATGAGGCGCTGAAAACGGCTGAATCGGCCATTGTGTTCGTCAATACCCGTGCCCAGGCGGAAATGGCATTCCAGGCGTTGTGGCGTTTGAATGAGGACCATCTGGCAATCGCCCTGCATCATGGCAGCCTTGCCGTTGAGCAACGACGGAAGGTGGAAGCGGCAATGGCGGCGGGGAAGCTTCGCGCCGTCATCGCAACGTCATCCCTCGACCTTGGGATTGACTGGGGGAACGTCGATCTTGTCGTGCAAGTGGGCGCGCCAAAGGGGGCCGCCCGCTTGCTGCAACGGATTGGCCGCGCCAATCATCGCCTGGACGCACCAAGCCGAGCGCTGCTGACCCCTGGCAACCGCTTTGAGCTGCTGGAATGCCGCGCGGCAATCGAAGCCGCTGAAGCAGGCGAGCTTGACGGCGATAGCTATGAGAATGGCGGGTTGGATGTGTTGGCGCAGCATCTTGTGGGCGTCGGATGTTCCGCACCATTTGATGCTGGCGCCCTTTACGAGGAAATCATCCGCGCGGCCCCTTACGCCGATCTTTCCCGCACAGACTTCGATGCCGTTCTGACCTTCGCCGCTACTGGCGGATACGCGCTGAAAGCTTACGAACGCTACCATCGTCTCTCACAGGACGAAGCAGGCGGATGGCACGTCGCAGAGCCTCGCATCGCCCGGCAATGGCGCATGAATGTCGGCGTGATCGTCGACGCGCCGGTGCTGAAAGTCCGCGTCGGTCGCCGCACAGTTGGTGAGGTTGAGGAGTATTTCGCCAACGGGCTCGAGATTGGTGACACCTTCATGTTTGCCGGGCAATTGCTGGAATTTACGGGCATCCGCGAAACCACATTGATGGCGCGCCCAGGCAAAGGGGACCAGCCAAAAGTGCCAGCCTATGGCGGCGGACGCTTGCCGTTGACGACCCGGCTGGCCCGCCGCGTCCGCGAAATTCTGTCGGACCCGAAGCGCTGGAAAGGCATGCCGGATGATGTGCTCGAATGGCTCCGCATGCAGCGCTGGCGCTCCCAATTGCCGGGGGCCGATGGGCTGCTGGTCGAGACGTTCCCGCGCGGCGGACGGTATTATCTGGTGGCATATTGCTTCGAGGGCAGGAACGCGCACCAAACGCTCGGCATGCTGCTGACACGGCGGATGGCGCGCATGGGCTATGGGCCGCTGGGGTTCTGCGCCACGGATTATGTGATCGCCGTATGGTCGGTCAAAGAAGCAGGGGATATTCCAGCACTCTTTGCGGAGGACATGCTGGGCGATGACCTGGAAGAATGGATGGCGGAATCAACACTGTTAAAGCGCACATTCCGCAATGTCGCCGTGATCGCCGGATTGATCGAACGCCGCCATCCGGGCCAGGAAAAAACCGGGCGGCAGGTCACCGTCAATTCAGACCTGATTTATGACGTGCTGCGTAAATATGAGCCGAACCACATTCTTCTCCGCGCGACAGAACGGGATGCCGCCAAAGGGCTGACGGATGTGCGCCGCCTTGGCGAAATGTTGGCGCGCGCCAAAGGCAAAACCACCGTCCGCCGCCTGGACCGCGTTTCACCGCTCGCCGTGCCGGTGCTGCTGGAGATCGGCAAAGAGTTCGTCTACGGCGACGTAGACGAAGCGCTCTTGGCAGAAGCTGAAGAAGACGCCGCTGAAGCTTTGATCGAGGAAGCCATGGCCATGGGCCAAGATCAGGCCGCATTGCCGCTTTAGGTTTTTCTGAACGCGGTCGTCTATTTCGTTCTGCAAACTTCCCCCCTCACCCTGCCCTCTCCCCCCTGTGGGGGGCGAGGGTTCCAAAAGAAATAAGGCGGATTCCGTGAGGGTCCCCTCGCCCCCAAAGGGGGGAGAGGGATCAGGGTGTAGCGCGACAAGAGGTTTCGGACATTGGGACATGAGGTTCCGGAGCAGGAATCGAGTGTGTTTAGAACGATCCTAGCATGCACTTAGAGCGTGACCAAAATTGGTCATAGGCGTCGGTTAAGAGCCAGCTAATGGTGTATGGAGCGGCGGCTCACCCGCACAGCATGCAAGGCATCACTCGTTCTGCGGGGCGCTATTAGTATTAATTCTTGATGCCCTTCTTATTCTTTGACAGAACATCATCTGCTGCTAATGCGGCGACCAGAGGCGTAGCGTCCCAATTGAGCCTGCGCCTCAGCCCCTGCCGCCACTTAGTAGCCAGACGCTCATCATAGTGTGCAGGATGCGACTATGGTCGCAAGAGGCGGCGTCTTTGGCCGCCCCTTTTGCGTTCTGGCAGTTGGGAACCATCACAAACCCTTGGCTCTGGAAGGTTTAGTGCGCATGCGTGCCAAACGCATGTTTGAGTATCTACTAGATTAATCTTATCTTGTGATCTGCGCTTGTTCAGCCCCCACTGAGTGGTCCGTGTGTAATGGTAGTGCATAGACGGTCTTTGCTCTAGGGGCATGACTGCCTCCGGGGCTGGCGGCC
>CAJXVF010000343.1 GCA_913060845.1 uncultured Alphaproteobacteria bacterium
GAGCCGGAGCGCCTGAAGGAACTGCAAGCCCCGCTATTCCGCGAAGTCGCCAAGCATCCAGATATTATCGGCTTCTTCCGTCCGGCCAGTGTGTTTGGGCGAGGCATTGGCGGCGCGCGCTCTATCGAAGTCGATGTGGTTGGCATCGAGCTAGAGGACGCGGTTGCAACTGCAAATGATGTGTTCCGCCGTGTCTCGCAGGTGTTTCCTCGCTCTGAAGGCCACCAGGCCCGGCCACTGCCTAGCCTAGAGCTTGGGGCGCCGGAAGTACGGGTTTATCCAGACCGGGTCCGTCTCGCTGATAATGGCGTCACGGCGCGGGAGCTTGGGCTCACTATTGATGCTTCGAATGACGGTCTGCGCATCCTGCAAACCACTGTCGGTTCTGAGCGGCTTGATTTGAAGCTTAAGGGCAGGGAAGGGTCTGTGACGTCCACCCAAGATATTGGCGCATTGCCTGTCGTCGCCCGGAATGGTGTCATCGTGCCTGTCTCCAGTCTTGCGGATGTTCAGGTGACGACCGGGCCAGTGCAAATTCGGCACAAAGAGCGCAATCGCACCATCACCATCGCATTGACGCCAGCGGACGCTATGCCGCTCGAAGTAGCGATTGCGAAGGTCGAGAACGAAGTCCTAGCGCCGCTTGAAGCGGAAGGCTTACCGCCGGGCGTGGTATTCCGTGTTTCCGGCACTGCGGATGAATTGGGCAAGGCCAAGCAGGCGCTGTCCTATGATCTACTCGTGGCCCTTGTGATCGTGTTCCTGGTAATGGCGATCCAGTTCGAAAGCTTCATCTATCCGCTGGTGATCTTGTTCTCTGTGCCTTTGGCGACAGCGGGCGCTGTGATGGCTTTGGCGGCGATCAATATCTTTGCGGGCATGGGGTTCGGCGCCATCCAAAATCTGGACATGCTGACGGTGTTGGGATTCGTAATCCTGATCGGCGTCGTTGTGAATAATGCGATCCTGCTTGTGGATCAGACATTGCAGCATATTCGAGATGACGGGATGCAGCCCGGTGACGCTATCGCGGAGGCCACCAGCAACCGTATCCGCCCCATCTTCATGTCGACGCTCACCAGTGTGATTGGGATGGCACCACTGGTATTATTCCCGGGCGCAGGGTCTGAGTTATATCGTGGGCTGGGTGCAGTTGTGATTGGTGGATTAGCTATGTCATCCGTCATGACTTTGGCGATTGTGCCGCCGCTAATGGGCATCGTCCTGGCGCCGATTGAGCGTCGCCGGATGAAACGTGCAGCAGCGGATAACGATGATAATCCCGCATCTGATGTTCGAGTAGCAGCGGAATAGGACTGGTAATGCACGAAGCAGACTTTTTGGTTGTCGGCGCTGGTGTCGCCGGTGCCTCTGTCGCGTACCGATTGGCGGAGCACGGCTCCGTCATTATGGCGGAGATGGAAAGCCAGCCTGGCTATCACACCTCCGGTCGGTCAGCGGCACTCTACTCGAAGCGCTACAAGAATCCTGCCATCCGTGGATTTGCCGCGGCGAGCGGCGTGTTTTTGGTAAACCCGCCGGAAGGGTTCGCATCAGCGCCGCTGCTGACACCGCGCGGACTCTTGATCATCGGGCGCGAGGATCAGGCGGACGCCGTTACGGATCAGTTCACGCCGGACCAAATTCGGGATGGCGTCGCAGAAACGCTATCGGTCGATGATGCTGTGGACCTTGTGCCCTGTTTGAACAGGGATTACCTGGGCGCTGCGATGCTGGTACCTGCCGCGTCAGACATAGATGTGAATGGCTTGCACCGGGGTTTCCTCGCCGCGTCCCGCCGGGCCGGCGTGAAGCTCATCACGGATGCATCCATTACGAAGCTCAGCCACGCAGGCGGCAAGTGGACGGCAGAGACACCGCAAGGCCAGATCACGGCCCGCGTCGTGGTCAACGCTGCTGGGGCCTGGGCTGACGATGTGGCGGCAGCAGCAGGCTTGGGCGGTCTTGGCATCCAGCCGCTGCGTCGCACATGCCTGACGTTTGATCCACCTGCTGGCCTGGACCCAACACCCTGGCCAATGGCGATGGATGCGGAAGAAGAATTCTACTTCAAGCCGGAAGCAGGCCGCATTCTCGCCAGCCCATGCGACGAGCATCAAAGCCAGCCGACGGATGCCCAGCCGGAAGAAATCGATATCGCCCACGGTGTTGACCGCGTTGAACGGGCTACAAGCCTGAAAGTCTCCCGCATCACCCACAGCTGGGCAGGCCTTCGCTGTTTCATGCCAGACCGTTTGCCCGTTGTTGGCGCTGACCCACGCGCGGAAGGTTTCATCTGGCTTGCAGGCTTGGGGGGCTTCGGCATGATGACGTCAGAAGCCTTGGGTCGTGCTGCAGCCGCCGCGGCTATCCAAGCGTCTTTGCCAGCTGACATTGCAAGCGCCGGTGTAGAAGCCAGCGCCGTGGCACCGGAGCGGTTCCTATCATAGGCTTCCGCTGATTAAGGGGAGCAAACTATGACTATCGCAATTGACCGGCTTGACCATTTGGTGCTGACCGTCCGGGATATGGACGCCACATGCAGCTTTTATAGCCGCGTGCTCGGCATGAAACGACGCACATTCGGGGATGACCGAACGGCGCTCTATTTTGGACGCCAGAAGCTCAATCTGCATGACGCTGCCAAGCCCGTAGATCCCAATGTCCGCCACGCAGCACCCGGATCATCGGACCTTTGCTTCATCACCGAAACGCCGATGGATGAAGTGATCGCGCATTTGGCCGTTGAAGACGTTTCCATCATCACCGGACCCGGTGAGCGGAGCGGCGCTACAGGAACACTGCTCTCAGTCTACGTCTATGACCCAGACGAGAACCTGATTGAGATTGCGAACCTGCTGCCATGACGGACGCTGCGCAAAGCTTTGATGATCTGCTGTTTATTCAAGTTGGCGGTACCATTGATAAGGATTACCCCGCTGGCGAGACTAATCACGGGTATGAGTTTGAGATTGGCGTGCCAGCCTATCGTTCTGTGCTAGCTCGCGTGAAATTCCCTGCAGGCTGGGCCGAACGCACGCTTCTGCAGATGGACAGCTTGGACATGCAGGATGCTCACCGTGCCGAAGTGCGGGCGGCAGTTGAAGCAGCGAGCCAGACGCGGATCATCATCACCCACGGCACGGATACGATGGGCCAGACGGCAGCAACGCTCGCCGGCATTACTGGCAAAACCATCGTGCTAACCGGCGCCATGCTGCCGGAGAAATTCCGGGACTCCGACGCAGATTTCAATCTTGGCATGGCCATTGCCGCAGTGCGTCTCTCGCAGCCGGGCGTATATGTGGCCCTCAATGGGACCGTTACGCCCGCAGCTTGATTGCCGCTATTTCGCTTTGCCTTCAATCACCACGTCAATCAAAGCCGGGCCGTCCGATGCGATAGCGCGGGCGAGGGCGACGGTGAATTCTTCAGGCTCTGAAACCTGCTCGCCCGGAACGCCCATGCCTGCTGCCATCTGAACAAAGCCGAAGTCAGGGCCAGTTAAGTCCATATGGGTGTAACCGCGATTGCTCTCGGCATCGAAGCGACCTCTGTAGACGTCGATATTATGTTTCAGAATGCGGTATTCGCGGTTCGACAGGATCACGAACACAAGGTTTAGATTGTGATGCGCCGCCGTCCAAAGCGCCTGGATGCTGTACATCGCTGATCCGTCTCCAGATACGCACACGACCGGCCGGTCAGGGTTTGCGACGGAAACGCCGATGGCGCCTGCTAGGCCTTGGCCAATAGCGCCGCCGCGACCGGCGTAATAATCACCGGGGCCAGCAAAATCGATTGAGCGGGAGAAGTCGGTGCTGGCCGTGATCGCCTCTTCTACCATCACGACATTGTCCGGCAGCGCTTCGGCCAGCGCCGCCATGGCGACAGACATCGGCATCGGGCGGCGGCCTGCAGCACGGGCAGTGCGGGCCTTCTGGGCTTCGCGGCTGTCAGCTTGGGCAGCGGTCAAAGCATCAACGCGGGCCTTGGCGGCGGATTCGTCAGGCTTTGCCATTTCCAGAAGGGCGGCGAGCGCTCTGTCTCTTATACACATCTGACGCTGCC
>CAJXVF010000344.1 GCA_913060845.1 uncultured Alphaproteobacteria bacterium
GTTTGGCGCTCGCACTTTCCTGCGATATGCGCGTCGCGGCTGACGGTGCGTTCATGACGACAGGGTATGCCCGCGTCGGGTTGCCAGGCGATTACGGCGCAGCGTGGCTGCTGACACGGGTCGTCGGCCCCGGTCGCGCACGTGAACTCATGCTGACCAGCGAACGTGTGATGGCGGATCGCGCCCTCGCCATTGGTCTCGTCAACCGGGTCGCCCCCGCTGATAAGCTTATGGAGACGGCGCTAGAATTGATTGCGCCGCTGGCGAATGGGCCTCGCATTGCATACGGCTACATCAAGGATAATTTGGAAGAAGCACTCGAGATCGATCACAGGACCGCTATCGACCGGGAAGCCGAGCGCATGTTGCGATCCCAAAGCACCCATGATCATAAAGAAGCCGCACGCGCATTTGTCGAGAAACGCACGCCCAAATTCGAAGGTCGCTAAGGCTTGAATGCCTCGGGGAACCAGTGAATGGTCTAGGCCGTAGCCGGTTCTCCGAGGCGATTGGTAGTCCTGGGCAGTCAGGTCGTTGGCGAAGCTAAAACCAACGATGCTGCTCTTATCCCGCCATTGATTGAACCGTATCCATGACGCGGAGGATGTTTTTGCCCCATAGCTTGGCTAAATCGGCTTCTTCGTAGCCTCGATTGAGCAGCTCACGGGTCACGTTGAATGTTTCGTCCGCGCCGTCCCAGCCTTGGACGCCGCCACCGCCATCGAAGTCGCCAGCTAAACCAACGTGATCGATGCCCACCACCTTTACCGCATGGTCTACATGGTCAACGAACTGCGCCAGCGTTACGTCAGGATGAGCAGCCCGGATTTGCGTTCGCTCAACAGCGTACTCATCCAGCAAACTTGGCGATGCCTTTTGGAACGCTGCCCCAGAGTTCAGACCTAAGCGCGTGCGGAGCGCCATCAACGCCTTACCTGCCGCTGGATCGACATCACCGACATAGGAGCGGAAGGCCACCATCTGCGCCACTCCGCCAGCACCAGCAATCGCCTGAAGCTGCGCATCGTCCAGATTGCGCGGATTATCATAAACCGCCCTGGCACCCGAATGAGATGCGATTACGGGCGCACGGGACAACTCCAATGCTTCAAGCCCTGTGCGCCGCCCCACATGGCTTAGATCAATCATCACCCCGGCATCATTGCAGGCCCGGACCAATGCACGCCCAAGCTCAGAAAGGCCTGCATCATGGTTTTGGTCACCATTGGCTGTGCTTGGATTGCTGCTGGCACCGAATTGGTTATGGCCAAAATGCGTGAAGGAGATGTAGCGCACGCCGCGGTCAGCCCACATCTGAACGTCAGCCACGCTCTCGCCAAGCGGATACGCGTTCTCCATCCCAATAAGACCGACCAGCCGTCCCGAGGCGGCGACGGCCCGTACATCGTCAGTGGTGCGAGCCATTCCGATCCGCTCAGGATATCCACGTAACATCCGCTCGATACCGCGATATTTGTCTTCAGCAGCTTGGCTGGCTTCAGCGTAACCAGCTTCATTAAGCGGCCCCTGCCCCGTGTAGACAATGAAAAACCCGGCATCTAAGCCGCCAGCACGCATGCTCGGCAGATCAACTTGCGCGCGCGTGAACCCGCCCGGATCAAGCGCTGGCGTTGCAAACCCAGCTCCAGTGTCGATATGGGTGTCGATCGTCAAAAGGCGATCATGGATGGCGCGAGCCTCATCCTCAAGCATTCATCAACTTTCTAAATGTATCACAAAGCCAGGCACAGACATGCACCGTTTCAGACTTATTCCGCAGCGACAGCCGCCGCTCTATCCAACAACGTCAACCGCCACATTTCACGCGAATTCGCCTCGTAGTCGTATCCTGTTGCTGCATGGATCGTGCAGCGATTATCCCATACGACGATATCGCCGGGCTGCCACTGCCACTTCACCGTGAACTCTGGTCCCGTCACATATGGCAGCATATCCCGCCATATCTGTACGCTGTTATCCTCAACACCTTCCAGATCACACACATCCAGAACGTCTGGCGAAATCTGTTGATCTTTCGGTAAAATGGCGCATGTTGAGCTATTGAGCCCATACAGCGCCGGGATGCCACTGACAGGATGTTCCAGGACAATTGGCACACGGTTTGGCGGGTTCGCTGCGCGCTGTTCCGGCGTCAGCACCGGGTATGCAGGCGAATACAGGCTGATCTTCTTGTCGTGATGCGCCACGGAACAGACTGCTTCCAGATGCGCCAGCTTCGCTTTAGTCCCGGCGTCAAGCCGCGCATAGGCAGTGCGTGTGTCCGCAAACAGTGTTTCGCCGCCCGCTGTTGGCGCCTGTTTGCAATGGAACACTGAACCAATCGGAGGATTCTGGCGGAAGGTCGAATCCGTATGCCATACCGGCCGCCGGGTTTCCGGATTGTAGCGAACATCGGCGTCATTCTGGAGTTGTGGGACAATCGCCAACTGTGCCGCCGGTTTGCCAGCGCCATCTTTGATGTTTCCAATCCTCAGAATTGGAAAGCCTTTGACCATCTTATCTTCTCTGGCTATCTGCGCCGTATATTCGACATCGCCAAAGACATTCGACCAAGCGACCAGTTCTTCCGGCGCAATGTCACGGAGATCGTCACCACGGACTGCCAAAAGCCCTCCGTGCTGCGTCCAAAGATCATAGGCTTCACGCTGAAAGTCCTGATCCTTCAAATCACGACGCGATACATCGTTGATGATGAGGCCAAATTCCCCGTTAAGGGCCGACGTGCTGTTCTTCATAGCGTTAAATCACTCCGTTACAGGTGTAAGCATTCATCACACCCCATCTAAAATTCCTTTATCAATATCCTAAGAACAAAATCGGCTGCCAACAATCACCTCAAGGCAGGCTGGCCTGACCATGCCTTCCAATCATTGCACTAAATCCAGTAGGATGATGGCCCCTTCAGTAAGGCTGAGAATCCAATTGGCAAACCTGCCCATCACCCTGGATTTGCCGATGTGATTGAAATCAATGCAAGCCACCAAACGGTTCGATAGCACCGCCGATTCTGGCAAGAACGCAGGGCAATCTCGCATGAATACTTCGGTCCTGGCGCGGATTACGAAGATGGCTTTTCGGCATCGCCTGCGCATGGCTGTGGCCGTTATCGCAACTATCGCCGCCGCTGTGTTTCAGCTGTTCGTGCCTCAATTCCTAGGCCGTGCAGTTGATCAAGCACAAGGATTGATAACCGGAACTGCTGCGAACGCTGTCGATCAAAACCTCGCCGAAGCAGCGTTGTTCACGACTGCAATGCTATTGCTTTTCGCAAGCGTGCTGCGCGGCCTCGCAACAATGATGCAGAACTATCAGGGTGAGGCTGTCGGCCAGATCATCGGGTATGAACTCCGCCTCGCCTATTATCAGAAGCTGCAAAGTCTCAGCTTTTCCTGGCGAGACCGGGTGCATAGTGGTGATCTCATGACCCGGGGCATGTTGGATGTAGAGGGTGTGCGACTTTGGGTCAGCACCGGCGTCTTGCGCATGATCTTGCTCAGTATTTTGATTGGCGGCGGGGCGATCATCCTGATCGATATCGACCCAGCCTTGGCCGCGATAGCATTGGCCATGGTGCCCATCATTGGCGTTCGTGCGTCAATCGCACGCCTTCGATTGCGGGATGCTTGGCTGAAGTTACAGGAGGAAATGTCCCTCCTAACACGCGCTATGGAAGAGAACTTGGCAGGCATCCGTGTTGTCCGAGCCTTCGCCGCTGAAGCGTTTGAGATGGCGCGCTTTGAGGTTATTTCAGAACGGGCGCGTAGAATCTCAGCACGTCGTATTGGCTTGTTTGTCAGTAGCACCACCCAAATGACGTTCGTCTATTTCCTGGTGATGGGGCTGGTCCTATGGCTCGGCGGCCAGAAGGTTCTAGCTGGGACGATGACACTCGGCGAACTCACTGAATTCCTGGCGTTCATGCTGATCCTGCAAATGCCCGTTCGGCAAATCGGCTGGATGATAAATTCCATCGCGCGCGCTTCAACCTGTGGCGGGCGGCTGTTCGCTGTGCTTGACCTCGAACCCTCCATCGC
>CAJXVF010000345.1 GCA_913060845.1 uncultured Alphaproteobacteria bacterium
GAGATGTAGAGAGGTCTCGTGGGCTCGGAGATGTGTATAAGAGACAGGCGTTACGCACCGCAATTGCTACAGGTAATGTCACTATCGTAACACCAAATGAAACGGTACGTGCCAACCGGGCGGAGTATGATTTCACCCGCAGCCGGGCGACTGCGACTGGCAATGTCCGCCTCGCGCGTGGCCAGAACGTGCTGACTGGTGGTAAAGCGGTGATTGACTTCAAGACTGGCATTAGCCGCATGACCGGCAGTGCGAAGGTCAGCGATGGCGGCCGTGATGATGGCCGCGTGAGTGGCCTCATTTTTCCGCAGGCTGTAAAACCATAATGGCCGCGCCAACCTCTCACGCTTCTGAGCAACCGGACGATGATCCGCTGATGACAGGGCTTCTTGCCCTGCATGTGGGTAAGCGTTGGCGTCGTAGGCAGGTTCTCCGCGATGTAAGCCTTGGGGTTCGTCGGGGTGAAGCCGTTGGGTTGCTCGGGCCAAATGGGGCAGGCAAGACGACCTGCTTCTACATCCTCTCAGGCTTGGCTTCGGCAGATTATGGCCAAGTGGTCCTGGATGGTGTGGACGTGACGCGGATGCCGCTTTATCGGCGCGCAAGGCTTGGCGTTGGGTATCTGCCCCAGGAACCTTCTGTTTTTCGGGGCATGACGGTAGAAGGCAATATCCGCGCCGCAATTGAGTTGGTGGAGCGCGATGGCCGTAAGCGGCGCGAAGAAACGGAGCGATTGCTCGAAGGTTTCGGGCTGGAGAATCTGCGGAAATCCCCAGCCGCCGCATTGTCTGGCGGAGAACGGCGCCGGGTCGAAATTGCCCGAGCGCTCGCCGCCAAACCAAATTTCCTTCTGTTGGATGAACCACTTGCAGGGATTGACCCTGTCGCGGTCGCTGAATTGCGTACGTTGGTTCGCAGGCTAACCGAGTGGGGTGTGGGGGTTTTGATCACCGATCACAACGTCCGCGACACCCTGGATCTTGTTGATCGGGCATACATCTTGCATGATGGTTCTGTGATGATGCACGGAACCCCATCAGAAGTGATTGAAAACGAGGATGTTAGGCGTGTTTACCTGGGTGAAACGTTCCGCCTTTAAGTATTACGCCTGACCCCCGTTTTCGGATAATCGGCAACCAACCCATGGCGATCGGCCCAAGGCTCGAATTCAGACAGGCGCAAAGCCTAGTCATGACGCCGCAATTGCAGCAGGCGATTAAGCTGCTGCAATTGACGTCCATGGACCTGACTGCCTATGTCGAGCAGGAACTGGAACGCAATCCCCTGCTTGACCGGGAGCGCCCCGATAACTTGGGCGATACAGGTGCGGCTGCAGCTGACGACACTGCCAATCGCGATGCGCCAGGCTCTGAAATGGATTTAGCCGACGCTGGCAGCGATGTCTCCAGCCCCGATAGCGCCGACGCACTCGTCAATGACCTTGCCGTTGCGGAACGGGCTGCTGATACGGATGCTGATTATGAAAACGTATGGGATGGTGACCGGTCAGTAGATAGTGGCGGCCTTGGCGGCACGTCGCCCTGGGGCAAAGGTGGCGGCGGGTTTGATGAGGACGGGGCCAGTTGGGAGGAATACACTGCGGACCAACCAACGCTTCGTGTCCACCTGGAAACGCAGCTGAACCTTGAGTGCAAAGACCCCGCCGACCAGATGATTGGCCTCCGCCTGATCGACCTGATCGATCAAGACGGTTACATGCGCGCCGATATGGTGGAACTCTCCGAGGAACTCGGTGCCGATCTCGCACAGATCGAAGCGCTCCTCTGCCAGATACAAACGCTTGAGCCGGTCGGCATCGGCGCACGCAACTTGGCTGAATGCTTTGCGCTACAATTGAAGGATCGGGACCGCTTCGACCCTGCGATGCAGGGGTTGGTGGAGAATCTCCCGTTACTGGCAGACAAAGATTTCAAGACGTTACGCACGATCTGCGGCGTCGATGGCGATGACCTGGTCGATATGATCAGCGAGCTAAAATTGCTGGACCCAAAACCGGGCTCGTCCTTCGAAGCGCCACCGGTTGAAGTGGTAGCACCCGATGTGCTCATGCGCCGAGGACCTGATGGCGATTGGATCGTCGAGCTTAATCCCGAGACCATGCCACGGGTTCTGGTTGATACGGGCTTCTGCGAATCCCTGCGCGCGAAGGTTCGTGAAAAGACTGACCGAGAGTTTCTGACGGAGAATCTGGCGTCAGCGAACTGGCTGGTCAAAGCGCTACAGCAACGCGCGCATACAATTCTCAAGGCGTCTGCAGAGATTGTCCGTCGCCAAGATGCATTCTTTCAACATGGCGTCATCGCACTTCGGCCTATGACGTTGAAAGACGTTGCTGAGGTGATTGAGATGCATGAGAGCACGATCAGCCGAGTCGTGAACGGGAAATATATCGCAACCCCACGCGGTGTTGTGGAGCTCAAATCCTTCTTTACGGCAGCGATTGCTGGCGTTGGCGGCGGCGAAACCAGCTCGGCTGAGGCCGTTCGGCTGAAGATAAAGCGGGTGATCTACCAAGAGGCCTCAAACGCAGTTTTGTCTGACGATCAGATCGTCGCATTGCTGAAAGCCGATGGCATTGAAATCGCTAGGCGCACCGTCGCCAAATACCGGGAGGCGCTTTATATCCCCTCCTCTGTGCAGCGTCGTCGCCAGAAGCTAGCGCTCGCCTCTTAGCCGGCTGCGTTGTGTAGCGTCGGTCATCACCCTCCAACTTGACTCGTTGCATAGATAGGCGAATAAATCCGGTTGATTTGGGGTCGGGTTTTCACCGAAGGAGCAATCATGGACGTAAAGATCAATAGTAAGAATATGGATGTTGGCGATGCTTTGGCAGGGCGTATTTCCAATGAGTTGCCAGATACTGTTGAGAAATACTTCGAGGGCGCACTTGAAGGCCATGCGACGCTAACGCGCCAGAATAAGCGCTTCACTACTGCCCTTCGCGCACATGTTGCCCGTGGCACCTTTGTTGAAAGTTCTTCCTCTGCTGGTGACGCTCATGCTTCATTTGACGGCGCGCTTGCGCGTGTCGCCAAGCAGCTACGTCGCTATAAGCGAAAGCTCGTTTCTAACCATCATCACCCGACGCCGGCCCAGATGGGCCTGGAGATGCGGGATACGACGATTGAGGATGATCCGGATAGCGAAGAAGCCGAGTTGGGCGGCGGCAATGAGCCGATCACGATCGCTGAAACCACTATGGTTATCCCCACGTTAACTGTATCAGGTGCGGTTATGCGTATGGACCTTTCGGACAGACCTGTCCTATTTTTCCGCCACGCTGGGAATGATCGTTTAAATGCGATTAACCGTCGGCCTGACGGAAATGTCGGGTGGATTGACCCAGCTGAAGAAAATTAGGACTGTGTAAACTGGTTCTGCCTGTAACTGGTATGAACTGGCGCTTGAGCTTTCATAGCAATTGAGGCTGGTTGAACGTGGAACAGAAACCAGGATCGCGCATTCGGTTGGTAACAACGCCAGCCGAAAAGCCGGTTCGAAATCGCGGCCAAGGGATCTATCATTCCATGGACGATATTTTTAAGAACGCTACCGTGCTTCCTGATCTTGAAGCCACGAGCAAACGCCGCGCTCTTAAAGCGCTTGCAGATGCCGTGGCGCAATCTGAAGGTATTGATTCTCGCGAGATCATGAATCATCTACTCGAACGCGAGCGCCTCGGCGCTACGGGCGTGGGCCATGGCGTTGCAATGCCTCACGGTCGAATGGAAGGGCTTGAGCGCCTGGCGATTGGCTTTGCGCGCCTGAAAGCGCCCGTTGAATATGAAAGTCCGGATGGCGAGCCTGTTGACTTGATGTTGCTATTGCTGGCGCCAGAAGAAGCCGGGGCCGTATGTCTCAAAGCCCTGTCGCGCGCCTCCCGCGTCCTTCGCGACCCAGCGACCCGAGCGAAATTGCGGGCGACGACCGATGAAAAAGAAATCATCGCAATCTTCCAGAAAAGCCAGGCCGCCATCGCCGCCTGATTTCTGAATTATACCGCGCTCACTCCAGAACCGGAAACTTCTCG
>CAJXVF010000346.1 GCA_913060845.1 uncultured Alphaproteobacteria bacterium
CGAGATGTAGAGAGGTCTCGTGGGCTCGGAGATGTGTATAAGAGACAGCCTCTATGGCCTTGATACACCGCCAGAATATGGCGGGCCGGATATCGACCTTGTTACGCGCACACTGATCGCGCTGGAGATTTCGCAGCATCGCGCCGGTATCTATGCGCCCTCATACAACGTTTTCGGCGGGGCAGGGCAGGCGCAGCTGTTTGAAGCGACGGATTACCAGAAGGAAAAATATCTCTACCCGATGCTTGGGGGCGAGAAGAAAACCTTCTTCGGGCTATCTGAGCCCTCTGGTGGTTCCGATCCCGCACGCGCCATCCAAACCCGCGCTGTTCGCGATGGCGATGATTGGATTATCAATGGCCAGAAGCTCTGGATCAGCGGTGCAGATAAGGCTGACTATGGCCTCGTGTTTGCCCGCACAGACACAAGTAGCGGGCGTGATGGCGTCACCTGCTTCATTGTTGAGACGGATTGGCCGGGCTTCCACGTTCGGCGCGTCGTCCACACGCTGCGCTCTGCCCGTTACGCAACGGAGCTTGGGTTTGAGGACCTGCGCGTGCCGGACAAGAATATCCTTGGCAAGGTCGGCGGCGGCTTCGCTATCGCCAATGACCGGTTGGCCCGCCAGCGTATTCCCTATGCTGCGACATGCGTGAGTGCGGCCATTGCCGCCCATGAACGCGCGATTGAATATTCCAAGATCCGCGAAACCTTTGGCGCTCCCTTATCTTCCCGCCAAGGCATTCAGTGGATGTTGGTGGAGAATGAAATCGAGATCCGTCAGGCGCGGTTGCTGTGTCTGGAAGCGGCATCTAAAGCTGATCAAGGCCTGCCGTTCCGTACGGAATCCGCCATCGCTAAATATGTATCAGCGGAAAGCTCATTCCGGGTCGTGGACCGGTCCATGCAGATCCATGGCGGCCTTGGCGTTGCGAAGGACCTGCCGTTTGAACGGTGGTTCCGCGAAATGCGCATCCGGCGGATTGGCGAAGGGCCGAGTGAGGTGCAGAAGCACGTCATCGCCCGCGATATCCTGGGTCAAGGACTGCGCTAGATGACTGATAAGCCGCCATTTGATGAAGCCGGTCGTTGGCCCCTACAAGGCCTGAAAGTGCTGGACATGGGGCAGGTCTATAACGGCCCCTATGCCGGTTTCCTGATGGCGCAGGCGGGTGCCGACGTGATCAAGATTGAACCGCTAGAGGGCGAGGCCATTCGTGCGCGCGGTTCAAGTGGGGAGGTGCCGCTTGCTCATGTGATGCTGAATGCAGGCAAGCGCGGCATCGCCATCAATCTCAAGTCTGATGATGGCCGAGCTTTGTTCCTTGATCTGGTCGATAAGGCGGATGTGTTGCTGGAAAACTTCGCACCCGGTGCCATGGACCGGTTGGGCATCGGCTCTGATGTTCTACTGAAGCGCAATCCTCGGCTGATCTACGGCTCATCCACCGGTTACGGGGTATGGGGCGAAGAGAAGAATAACCTCGCTATGGACCTGACGATCCAGGCCTATGCCGGGATCATGTCCACCAATGGGCCTGCAGATGGGCCGCCGCTTAAGGCTGGCCTTGCGGTAGTTGATTTCCTTGGCGGCGTTCATCTGTACGCAGCGCTGATGACGGCGCTGTATGAGCGGTCCGTCACGGGCAAAGGCCGCGTTGTCGAAGTGGCGATGCAGGAAACGGCGCTGACGGCGCAGGCGACCTCAATGACCGCCATGCATTTGGCAGGCGGTGCCCAACCGCCCAGGCGCGGCAACAATCATCCCGCAGGCACCAGTGCGCCCTATAACGTTTATGAATGCACCGATGGCCATGTCGCGATCATTTGCGTTCGGGATAACCACTGGCATGCCCTTGCCCGGGCTATGGGCCGCCCGGAAGCGGCGGAGCATCCAGATTTCGCTGAATCCCATGCCCGTGCCACAAACGAAGCCCGTATCGACGAGATGACAGAGGCTTGGACACGCACGCTCTCAAAGTATGAGGTCGCCCGCATTTGTAAGGAACAGCGCGTGCCGGCAGCACCCGTCCGCACATTGCCAGAAGTCGCAGCGGACCAGCCCTTGAAAACTCGGCGCGCCATGTTCGATGTGGACCACCGGGAGCTTGGTAAAGTCACGGTGCCGGGCAGCCCTCTACGCTTCCACGGCTCGCCTGAACCAGAATGGGTCGTCAATCCATTATTGGGCGAGCATTCCGGTGAGATATTGGAAGAATGGCTCGGCGTTTCGGAGGATGTTGTGGACGGGTTGGCGGCAGCAGGCGTCGTTGGCGTTTCTGAATAGCTAATGGCGCTGCCCATTATCTTTGATTGTGACGGCGTACTGATCAATTCTGAAGGCATCTATATCGATGTTGAACTGGCGATTATGCGTCAGGCTGGCATGGATATCGGCATGGCCCAATATCAGGCGCAGTTTGTCGGCATTCCCCATGACCAGTTGCTTTTGGCGCTCAGGGCTGAATCAAATGCGCGCGGGCTGACATTCCCAGAAGACTTTGAGGCGCAGCATGCCGTTGAGGTTGAGCGTCGGTTTGCGGTTGAGCTTGCGGCTGTGCCAGGGCTGGTTCCGTTGCTGGAAGCGCATTCTGGCCCTCGCGCCGTTGCATCCTCCAGCAACCCGGAGCCATTGGCGGAGAAGTTGGCGTTCACGGGCCTGGATGGGTATTTCGCACCACATATCTATTCGACCAAGCAGGCCGGGAGGGGCAAGCCCGCGCCAGATGTGTATCTCATGGCGGCAGAGAAGCTTGGCCTTCCGCCAGCGGCGTGCACCGTCATTGAAGACAGTGCGAACGGTGCCAAAGCGGGTGTGGCTGCCGGGATGCGCGTCTGGGGGTTTACCGGTGCTGGGCATGGCGATGCGGGCTTATCGGCGCGCCTGCTAGAGGCTGGCGCTCAAGCGGTATTTGATGATTATGGGGCGATCCAGGCGCATTTGGTCGCCGGAGATTTATTCTAAGGGCAAACCTTCATGCGGCTCTCGATTATCGGTTTCGGCGTTATGGGCGAGCGCCTAACGCGGGCGGCGCTGGATTTTGATCCGGCGATTGTAGAGCTCGCTGGCGTATGGGACCCATCCGTCACACAAATGGCGCGGTTGGGCGCTGAACTACCGAACGCCCCAACGCTCGCCTCCGCTGAGGCTGCCGTGGCGGAGGCCGATTGCGTCTACATCGCGTCCCCGCCAAAAACGCATCTTGGCCATGCCCGTGCTGCATTGAACGCAGGCAAAGCCGTATTCACGGAGAAACCACTTGGCGTTGATCTGGCAGACAGCCGGGCGTTTGTGAAGGAAGCGGCGGGGGAGCGCGCCGCCGTCAATTTCACATTTGCCTCATCGTCCGCTGTCGCTGATCTGAAAACCTGGATTGCGGACGGCGTGGTCGGCAAGCCATCGGCGATCACGGTCGCGGCAGATTTTTCCACCTGGCCGCGTGAATGGCAGATGGACGCTGTTTCCTGGTTGGCGAAGCGGGCAGAAGGCGGGTTCACTCGTGAAGTCCTCTCCCACTTTCTATTCCTCACAGGGCGGCTTGGCGGTGAGATGAGCCTGCTGAAATCCCATGCGGATTACCCTCCTGGCGAATTTGCGGAAACGGCTATTACGGCAAGCATGCGAGCGGGCGATATTCCGGTTTCGGTTACCGGCGGTGTTGGTACGATTACGGAGATGGAAAGCAATCTCTGGCTGCTGGAAGGTGCGGTGGGGTCGATCCGCCTGCGCAATTGGTCCACGGCGGAACGCTTGGGCGATGACGGCGAGTGGCGCACTGCGCCCAACACACTGCCCCATAACGAAGCCCGCCCGCTTATCCTGAAAGGCCAGCTGCATAAGCTCGCAGCGATGACGGCAGGGAAGCCCCATGATCTAGCGACGCTGGCGGAAGCGCTGGCCGTGCAGGAGATTGTCGAAACCATTTTGAGCAGCCGCTGATGATCTACCTCATGCGCCATGGGGAGACTGTTTGGAACGCTGAACCTGTCTCTTATACACATCTGACGCTGCCGACGAATAGAGAGGTGTAG
>CAJXVF010000347.1 GCA_913060845.1 uncultured Alphaproteobacteria bacterium
CGAGATGTAGAGAGGTCTCGTGGGCTCGGAGATGTGTATAAGAGACAGCATAAGATCCTGTTCCGGGACCGGGATTATCACGGCACGACGATCACAGCGCTCTCATCCGGCGGTCAGGCCCAACGGCGTGAGCAATATGGTCCTTTTACACCCGGCTTCGTCGAAGTCCCACATTGCTTGGAATACCGCTCCCAATGGGGCGACGTTGATGACTATGGCATCCGCGCCGCCAATGCGATCGAAGAGATTATTCTGCGTGAGGGCGCTGATACGGTCGGCGGGCTGATCCTTGAACCGGTAACAGCAGGCGGCGGCGTGATTGAGCCACCTAAGGGCTATTGGGATCGGGTGCAGGAAATCTGCAAGAAGTATGACATCCTGCTGATCATCGACGAAGTTGTCTGTGGCATGGGCCGCACCGGCACCTGGTTCGGCTACCAGCACTACGGCGTGGAACCAGACATGGTGACTATGGCGAAGGGTGTTGCATCCGGTTACGCAGCGATTTCCTGCACGGTCACGACGGAGGCCGTATTCAACGAATTCAAAGCTGATCCAAGCGACCCCATGAGCTATTTCCGCGATATCTCCACATTCGGCGGCTGCGCGGCTGGCCCGGCAGCGGCGCTTGAGAACATGCGCATTCTGGAGGACGAGAAACTCCTGGAAAACTGCACGGAGATGGGCGAATACCTGATCGAGAAACTGGAAGGCCTGAAAGCCAAGCATCAGATCATCGGCGACGTGCGCGGCAAAGGCCTGTTCTGTGGGGCTGAATTGGTGGCGGACCGCGAAACCAAACAGCCTGTGGATGAAAGCATCGGCCAGGCCATCGTGGCTGATTGCATGTCCAATTCCGCTGTCATCATTGGCGTCACCAACCGGTCATTCAATGGGCTAAACAATACCCTTTGCCTTAGCCCAGCCCTGATTTGCACCAAGTCTGATCTAGATGAAATTACGGATGCAATTGACGGCGCGATCACGCGCGTATTGGCGGCCTAACATCAGCTAACGTCTTCGTCTCCAACACGGGCGAGCAGGGCGGTGTTGCCGCCCGCCGCTGTGGTGTCGATGCACAACGCGCGTTCGCTGGCATATGAAGCAGGCGATATCCGATCCGAAATCAGCGGCAAGACGGGTCCGTTGCGGGCTGCCAATGCGCGGCGGATTGGCGTTAGATCATCGGCGGAACCAGTTGCCGCGACGGCATCCAATGCCAGTGTTTCAATGGCAGTCATGTCCGCTGAACCATCAATACTGGCGACAGGCAGGCCGGCTTCGATGAGTGGACCGATGGCTGGTTTGAACTTCGCGGCGACCGCGACAACGCTATTGCCTGTCGCTAATGCCTGCACTGCTTGCGCCAACGCAGCGTCCGCGGTCAGCCCTAGACATAGAACACGGCCTTTCTCAGTCAGCCTCAGTCGGTTGGACTCGCCAGTCGGTCCCGGCAAATCTATTGGCCCTTGCTCTAACGCTGCAGCTGCCGCCATCGCTTCTGGCGCTTTGCCTCTTAGGGCGCGCCGCAGCGTTCCGATCCGATCAAGTCGGGCTGACCAATCCTCAGCATCAATTTGATCGAATGCTGATTGGATGACCGAAGCGCTGACAACTAACGATTCACCGCCACTGGATGGAGCTACTTCCATGACAGCTTTGCGGAAGCGAGAGAGATAGTGCGGTCCACCAGCTTTGGGTCCAGTGCCTGAAAGGCCTTCACCGCCGAACGGCTGAGACCCGACCACAGCGCCGATCTGGTTCCGATTGATATAGAGATTACCGATATCCGCCGTCTCAAATACCCTCTGGACCCGCCCATCAATGCGCGTATGCAAGCCCATGGTCAGCCCATAACCGCGTGCGTTGATATCCTCAACGACTGCATCAATATCACCAGCATCAAACCGCGCGACATGCAGGACAGGCCCGAACACCTCTCGCTCCATCGCACCAATGCCTGATACGCGAAGGACATATGGTGCCACGAAAAGTCCATTTGTGGGCGCAGCAAGCGCCTTCAGGAGGCGGCCTTCGCCTGCCTTTTCCTCACAGTAGGTCTCAATCGAGTCTCGGGCTTCGGCATCAATAACTGGCGCCACATCGGTGGAGAACGCCCAAGGGTCGCCGATCTTCAAAGCATCCATTGCCCCATAGAGCATGTCGAGGAAACGCTCCTCAATATCGCGCTGGAGATAGAGAATGCGCAGTGCGGAACATCGCTGTCCCGCGCTCTGAAAAGCTGCTGCTACAATGTCGCGAATGGCCTGTTCCGGCAGTGCAGTTGAATCCACGATCATGGCGTTCAATCCGCCCGTCTCCGCGATCAACATCGCATCAGGTGCAGCTGTTTTAGCCAATTGCCGTCAATCAATTTGGCGACTTCGGTGGACCCTGTGAAGCATACGCCGCCAATCATCGGATTAGACGTCAAAGCCACACCGATTGCGCCATCGCCCACGACCAGTTGGATCACGTCGCTTGGAACGCCTGCTTCAAGCATCAATGCAACAGCCTTTTGTGCGATCAATGGCGTTTGTTCTGCGGGCTTTGCGACAACGGCGTTACCTGTGACCAACGCAGCAGCCACTTGCCCAGTGAATATCGCCAACGGGAAATTCCATGGTGAAATACACACGATCACGCCGCGCGCATGGCTAACGCGCTCAGCCTTCGCCGACTCAACGGCGTAGAACCTTAGAAAGTCGACAGCTCCGCGGACCTCTGCCACACAATCGGCCACAATCTTGCCAGCTTCACGCGCCGCCAATGCAAAGAACTCATACGCATCGCGTTCGTAAAGGTCGGACACACGATTGATGATTTAAGCCCGTTCAGAGACAGGCATAGCCGCCCAGCCAGGCGCTGAATTAACGGCGCGCTTGACTGCAGCCTCAGCAGTCGCAGGTGTGGCTAATACAACATGGCCAACAATTTCTGCGGGGCGCGCGGGATTGGGGATCGCCATCCCTTCCTTGCCCCATTGATAGGGTGCAGCAAAGGGTGCGCGCCCGGCCTCAATTGCGGCGACAGTTAGTGGGTCTGTGATGTCCCAACCTTTGGAATTCACGCGTCTGTCGAAGATTGCACTTGGGCGATCAATGACTGGGCTTGCGGCGGGGCCTTGATCCTCAATCGTCAAGAATGGGTCACGGGCGATGGTTTCGGGCGGTACATCATCGTCCACGATTTGATGAACGAAGAAGGAGTTAGCGCCGTTTTCCAACAATCGCCGAACCAAATAGGCCAGCAGGTCCCGGTGCGCTCCAACCGGCGCATAAATCCGACAGCGAACGCCGGATTCCGCCATCACAACATCATGCAGTGCTTCACCCATGCCATGCAGCCGCTGGAACTCAAATCCCTCACGGCGCTTGCCGGCTAGATGCAAAACTGCCGCTGCCGTATGTGCATTATGGGTGGCGAATTGCGGATAGATCCGGTCGGTCATCTGCATCAGTTTACGAGCGCAAGCGATGTAGCTGACGTCTGTGTTTGGTTTGCGCGTGAACACCGGGAAACCATCCAGACCCAGCACTTGCGCCCGCTTAATCTCCGTATCCCAGTACGCACCTTTAACCAGCCGAACCATAATCTTACGATCGAGCTCTTCAGCCAAGGCATACAGCCAGTCCAGGACGAACGGCGCGCGCGGCCCATAGGCCTGCACGACGACGCCGAAGCCGTCCCACCCAGCTAGTCGTTCATCTCTTAGTACTGCCTCAATCACATCCAATGAGAGGTCGAGCCGGTCTTGCTCCTCAGCATCTATATTGAACCCAAGCGCACCATCTTTAGCAGCGCAGGCCAATTGCAGCACACGCCCCGCCAGAACGGGTACGACATCCTCACGTTGGCCGTACTCATAGCGTGGGTGCAGCGCGGAGAGCTTTACTGAAATGCCGGGATTTTCCCGTGTGTCATCACTCGTCGCACGAAGCGAAATAGCCGAAATCGCTTGGGAATATGCGCCATGATAACGCCTGTCTCTTATACACATCTGACGCTGCCGACGAATAGAGAGGTGTAG
>CAJXVF010000348.1 GCA_913060845.1 uncultured Alphaproteobacteria bacterium
ACGAGATGTAGAGAGGTCTCGTGGGCTCGGAGATGTGTATAAGAGACAGAGCTGGCGGCGTTCGTTTGCCGAACGAAAACAAGTGACCTGCCGCAAAACGTTCAAGAAGAAGCCGGACGCGCCTTCCTGAATATCGCAGGCTGCATGCTCGGCGGCGCCCATCATGATGCCGTGGAGCGCACGTTCCGAACGGTGGCGCCGCTGAGCGGTGGCCCGCAAGCACACGTTATTGGACGCACAGAGACCCTCGGCCTCCTCGACGCCACCATGGTGAACTGCCAGGCATCCGCCGCCCATGCCTTCGATGACACACATCTGGCGACAGTCATCCATCCCGCTGGCCCAATTGCTGGGCCTTTACTGGCGGAAGCAGAACGGACTGCAACGACAGGTGCAGAGTTCCTAACCGCCTTGGCCATCGGCATCGAAATTGCTTGCCGGGCTGCCAGCATGCTCATGACCCCGCCTGCCGAGCCTGAGCTTGGCTGGTACATGACGGGCATCGCCTGCCCCATAGGTGCGGCTGCCGCTATCGCACATCTCCGCGGGCTTTCTGAAGATCATACGGTGATGGCGCTTGGCCTTGCCGCCACAGAATCCGCCGGGTTCAGGCAGACCCATGGCAGCATGTGCACCAGCCTCGTCCCGGCCCAAGCGGCGCGGGCGGGATATTTGGCAGCGCTTTTGGCCGAGCAAGGCGTCACCGCAAAAGAGGAAACGCTGGAGGGTGCGCGCGGCTTTGCAGATAGCTTCGCCGCCAAAGCGCACTTGCCGCACGCCACAGATGGCCTTGGCGAGCGATGGGAAATGCAGGCCAATATGGCGAAGCCATATCCATGCGGCATCGTCATCCATCCGGCCTTAGACGGGTGCCTGGAGATCACACGGCAACCCGGCTTCAACGCCGCAAAGATCACCCGGGTTAGCCTGTCAGTTGATCCACTCTGCCTCTATCTCTGTGACCGCCCAACGCCGCCGGATAGCCAGCTTGCACAGGTCAGTCTGCAGCATTGGGTAGCCGCCACATTAGTTCGGGGCGCTGCTGGCATAGCTGAAGGCAATGAAGCTGCGGTAGCTGATCCTGATATTCAGGCCGTGCGCGGACGGATTGAGGCTAAGCCAGACGAGAAAGTTGGCCGCGCAAGTGCCATCGTGCGCGTTGAGCAGTCAGACGGCGCAAGCTTTGAACACCATGTCGATCACGGCATCGGCAGCTTAGAACGCCCAATGTCGCCAGCCCAGCTGGACGCGAAGTTTATGGCACAGGCGCTGATGGCGCTGCCTGAAGCTGACGCTACGGCGGTGCTTCAGCGGTGCAAAGACATGCCACAGCTCAAAAATGCGGCTGATGTCGCGAAGGTGATGATGGGATGAGGCTTGGGCCAGCCTGATTTGCCGCAAGCCTCCCCCCTCACCCTGCCCTCTCCCCCCTTCGGGGGGCGAGGGTTCCAACAGAAAGAAACGCGGACTCTGTGAGGGTCCCCTCGCCCTCCATAGGAGGGAGAGGGATCAGGGAGAGGGTGGAAGACTGCAGGCCCCCTACCGCCCTTTCCACTGCGCCGGGCGCTTCTCCGCGAATGCCTTCGGTCCCTCTTGCCCATCCTCAGTCTGCCGCAGCCGCATCTGCATACTCTCTTCAAGCCGCAATCCATCCTGCAGCGAGATGTACTGTGCCCGTACCGATAGTTCTTTGATGGCGCGCTGGGCGAGCGGTGCCATGGTCGTCAATTCCGCTGCCCGTTCCATGGCGACATCCATCACCGTGTCATGGGGCACCACCTCATTGATGAGGCCGAAATGCAGCGCGCGCTCGGCGGAGAGGCGCCTGCCGAGCAGCAGCACCTCCATCGCGATCGGATAGGGCAGCTGGCGGATGGTGCGTTGTGTGCCGCCATTTCCTGGCAGGATGCCGCGCTTCACTTCCGACAAATCAAACATCGTGTGTTCGGAGGCAATACGGATATCTGTCGCCAGCAGCAGCGTCATGCCCCCAGCGAGGCAGAGGCCGTTTACAGCCGCCACCACGGGTTTCCATACTTCAAGGCCGCGGTTCAGGATCTGATCCCGTTGCGTTTGCCAGAACTGCCAAGGCTCCAGCTGGTTAGATCCCATGGCCTTCAAATCAGCACCCGCCGTGAAAATTTGGCGTTCTGGCGGGCGGTTCGGCTGCGGCGCACCGGTGACGACGGCGACCCAAATATCGGGGTTATCGCGCACCTCAACCCAACTCTCGGAAAGCGCCTTATACATATCTGGCGACATGGCGTTCAGCGCTTCAGGGCGGTTGATCGTGATTTTGGCGATATGGTCCTGGACGTCGAAATCAATGGGCATGTGAGCCTCCGCTAAGCCAATTCAAAGGTAAGGACAGCGCGTTCATCATCGACCTGCTTGATCGCCGGCTTCACGCGAGCGCCAATTTCTGGCTCCCCGTCCAGGCCCAGCATCGCACCCAGAATGCGAGGGCCATCATCCAATTGCACAATGGCGACCACATAGGGCAGATGGTCCTTGAACGCCGCGTTATAGAGTTGATGCACCTCAATGAATGAATAGATTTCGCCCTCGCCTGTGCTTGGCTTCCAGGCGATATCTGTTGACCCGCAGGCATAGCAGAAGCTTTCGGATGGGTGTTGGCGCGCGCTACAGGACCCGCAGGTTTGTAGGCGCACTTCGCCCGCATTCAAGCCTTCCCAATAGGGCGCGTTCACATCTGTGATCTCGGGCAGTAAGTCTTTGAAACCTTCTAAGCTCATGGCCCTATGCTCCTACGTTCGAAAGGATCATGGCGGCATGGGTCGTCATGATGCCGCCTTGTTGGCTGACCATGCCGGTCTCACAGTCTTTGACCTGCCGCTCGCCGCATAGACCGCGCAATTGGCGTACGGCTTCAATCACAAGCTGGGTGCCGGGCATGCCTGTTTCAGACAAAAGCCCGCCGGATGTATTGGTCGGCAGGCTGCCCCCAATCTGCGTTTCGCCGGCAAGGTAGAAATCGCCGCCCTCCCCCGGTTTCACGAAACCATAGTTTTCCAGGCTGATGATGGGGACGATGGTGAAGCAGTCATATATTTGGAAGAAATCCATATCCGCCGGCTTCATCTCCGCCGCCTTAAACACCATCTCACCGGAGCGCTTGGCACCAGACAGCGTCATCTTCGGGCGACGCCAGAATTCCCAGGATGGATGGGATTGGCCGATGCCTTCGATGAAGACCGGCGTCTGTTTCATGTCCCGCGCGCGCTCTTCGGTCGTGATGATGTAGGCCGCACCGCCATCTGACACGGGGCAGCAGTCAAGCAGATGGAACGGCTTCGCGACCCAGCGCGAGTTCATGTAGTCGTCCATATTGATAGAATCCCGGAACTGCGCGTTCGGGTTCATGCTGGCATGCTTACGGTGGGTTACGGCGACGGCGCCCAGGCCTTCCTGGGTCGTGCCGTATTCGTGCATATGTCGGCGCGCGATCATGGCGTAGCTGGAGGGCGCGCCAAATAATCCAGCGATACTGCCTTCACTGCCACGGGGGCGGGCATAGCTGGCGCGGCTACCGGTGCGCGGGTTATCGCCATAGGAGATCGCAATGACCTCCGCCTGCCCCGCTTCAATCGCACTGATCGCGTATTGAATGAGGCCGATATTGCTCCCGCCTGCTTGGTCCAGCGTTCCAACAACATCAGGCTGAATATTCAGCGCCTCCGCCACCTTAGGCGCGAACAGCATGGGGAATGTGGATGTCGGCGCTTTCGTCAGCACGCCGCCAAGGTCACTCGCCTCCAACCCAGCGTCTTCCAATGCCGACCGGATTGCGAACACATTGTGCGCTATTTGTGAAACGCCCGGGTTCTTGCCGAAGGGCGTGTGCCCAATCCCAACGATACAATATCTCTGCTTGGCCATTTTCTGCCCATCCATGCTGCTAATACTGCAAGAGATTGGATCAGCCATTCGACAGATCATCACTGTCTCTTATACACATCTGACGCTGCCGACGAATAGAGAGGTGTAGATCT
>CAJXVF010000349.1 GCA_913060845.1 uncultured Alphaproteobacteria bacterium
CACAACTTCTTTAAGGCTGCTGGATATGTTGCAGATTAAATGGACGGCGCTCTAGGCGCAGTATAGCGCTCGCCATCGTCGCTAGCGCACTCCACGTGGCAGGCTGCGAAGAAGAAGTGGAAATTTCAGCGCCGCCGCCAATCCGGTCGATCAAATATATTAAGTTGGAGGATGGCGCTGCCATTCAGAAGCGGCGAATTTCCGGCGTTATTGCAGCTGTTGTGACCTCAGAGGTTGCTTTTCAAACCGGCGGTCAAGTCGTCAAGCTTAACAAGAAGGTCGGCGATATCGTGAAGTCTGGTGAAGTGGTCGCGGAACTTGATCCAGAACCTCTCCGCCTCCGCCTTGCGACTGCGCAGGCGGAACTGGCTAAAGCCAATGCCAGCGTTGCAGATAACGAAAGCAAGTTTAGCCAGCAGAAGAGCCTGTTTGATAAAGGCTATGCAACCCGGACAAATTATGAGTCTGCGCTGGCCGCCATGCGGACCTCCAAGGGTGCACGCGGCGTGGCCCAAAGCCAGGCGCAGATTGCCCGGCGGGATTTGCGCAAAGCCAGTCTCGTCGCACCATTCTCCGGCGTTGTCGCAAAGCAGAGTGTTGACCAGTACGAAGAGGTCGCCAGCGGGCAGGGGATTTATACAATTCAAAGCGCTGGTGATGCTGAGGTGCGCGTCTCCTTGCCGGAAACACTGATCAACGCAGTGTCTGTGGGCGACAAGGCGGAAGTTCTGGTCGATCTCGTCACAACAAAGCCGTTGCCTGGACACGTCACCGAAATCGAACCGATTGCTGAGGGTGTGAACGCTTATCCAGTGACAGTGCGTTTGGATGAGGCACCAGATGCGATCCGCCCTGGCATGAGTGCCGAAGTGGTTTTCGCATTCTTGCCTGAGCAGGTGCGGGGCGTGTTCCAAATTCCAATCCCGACTTACCGCGCCCATACGGACCGGGAAGGCGGGCAGGTTTATGTGTTTGAAAGTGGCAAGCTTACAGCGCGGCAGGTAACTGTTGTCGAAGTCAGCGGGAATGCATTGCAGATCACTGGTGCAGTGAAACCGGGTGAGATTATCGCGACGGCGGGTATCAGCCTGCTCTACGACGGCATGCCAGCCCGGCTGCTTGACCCTGCAAAAATACGCTAGGCGGAGAGCGCAATGTTGACGCGTTTCGCCCTCGCCAACCCAATGCTGGTTTTGGCGCTCGTGCTGATCGCCATGATCGCAGGGCCATTGAGCTTCCTTACGCATCCGTCCCGGGAAGACCCGAAAATCACGATCCGCCAAGCCTCCGTGCAGGCGCAGTTCCCTGGTATGCCCGCGCTTAAAGTCGAGCAATTACTGACGACGGCGCTTGAAGAGAAAATCCGCGAGATCCCCGAAGTCGATGAGATCAAGTCAACCTCCAGCACAGGCCAAGCGCTGATTTCGATCACTGTCGGCGGCGATTTCACAGACCTCAACTCAATCTGGACCACCCTTCGCGATAAGATGGAGGAAGTGAAATCCAGCTTGCCATCCGGCACGAAAGGGCCATTCGTTGATACGGACCGGGGCGACGTTGCGATGGCAACGATTGCGCTGACGGCAGACGGGTTCGACAACGCCGAAATGCATGTGACGGCTAAGGAATTGCGCCGCAAGCTTTATGCGCGTGTGCCGGGCGTGCGCAAAGTCACGTTCTTTGGCGTGTTGGAGCAGCAGGTCCATATTGAGTTTGACGTGGTGCGGCTTTCCCAGCTTGGGATGGAAGGGCGTGAAATCGTTGATGCTATCCAGAACCAAAATGTTATCCAACCGGGTGGGTAAGTGGAGGCTGGCGGCACAACGCTGACCGTACAGCCAACCGGCGATTTTGAAACGCTGGCTGAAGTTAGAAGTCTTGCCATCGCCGTTGCCGACAGTGCGGGCCAATCCCTGCAATTGGGCGATATTTCAGATATCTCGCTAACCTATAAAGACCCGCCCGGCCCGCACGCGTACTTCAACGGCACCCCGGCAATCGTTATCGGCGTATCGATGACTGATGGGTTCGATGCATCTGCTTTCGCCACAGGTTTGAGTACCTTTATCGGCGAAGCTAAGACCGCGCTGCCGCTTGGCATGTTCCTCGAATTCATCACCGTCCAGCCGGATGAGATCAAATCCACGATTGCAGGTGTGCTGAACAATCTTTGGCAGACGATCGTGATCGTGCTGCTAGTCGTGGTCGCGTTTCTGGGCCTCCGTACTGGCTTGCTCGTCGGCGCCATGGTGCCGCTGGTCATGGTGTGCAGCATTCTGGTAATGCGCGTTGCAGGCATTGATTTGGAGCGCATGTCGCTGGCCTCGCTGATCATTTCGCTGGGTTTATTGGTCGACAATGGCATCGTCGTTGCAGAGGAAATTCAGGCGCGGCTTGCCCGTGGCGAGGAGCGCGTTAAGGCCGCGAAGGCCGTTGGCGCACAGATGAGCGGCCCGCTGCTTACCTCATCGCTGACCACGATTTTCGCCTTCATGCCGCTGATGCTGATGCCGGGCAGTGCTGGCGAATACACGCGCTCGATCTCGCTCGTTGTCGCAATATCGCTCCTGGTTTCCTGGGCTGTCGCACTAACCGCGCTCACCTTGCTCTGCATGTGGCTACTGAAGCCCGGTGACGCTGTGGATGAAGAAAAGGCCTATGACCGCGCATATTTAAACGCCTACCGCCGCGCCATGGGCTTCCTCGTGCGCTGGCGTTGGGTAACGGCAGCTGCATCCTTCGCAACGATTATTTTTGGCATGATGCTGTTCGCCAATGTCTCGAAAACGTTCTTCCCAGCCTCTGAGCGCGCGCAGCTTCAAGTGACAGTGCGTCTGCCCGTTGGCTCCAACACCTACGCCACGGGCGAAGTCGTGAACCGGTTGCAAGCCTGGCTGCTCGATAAAGAGCAAAACCCGGAAGTGAAAAGCTTGGTCTCCTATGTCGCAACCGGCGGACCGCGCTTTTATCTCAGCCTCTCCCCCATCGATGGATTCCCAAATAATGGCTATTTCATCGTAAACTTGAACCGGTTTGAGGACGTAGACGCATTGGCCGCAAAAGTGCGGACCTATGCCTTCGCAAATGTGCCGGAAGCCAGTGTGATCCCCGAAAAGATGTCGCTTGGGCCAGGGCAGGCGGGCTTGGTTGAGTACCGGATTTTCGGCCCCTCAATCAATACGCTGGTGGAGAGCGCTGAAACCATCAAAACGGCCATGCGCGCGACGCCCGGCGCCCGGGACATCAAGGATGACTGGAGTAATCCGACAGTCACTGTGCAGGTCCGCATCAACCAGGATGCAGCGCGGCGCTCCGGCATCACATCGGCCGATGTCGCGGACGCGCTTAACAGCCAGCTCGCCGGTGCGAAGATCAGTGATTACCGCTTGGGCGATATCAGCATTCCCGTGATTGCTCGCGCTAAGGGTGAGGCACGGCGAAATCTAGATCGCCTGCGCTCGCTGACGATCCCGACACCAAGCGGCACGCCTGTTCCACTGTTACAGATCGCACAGCTCAGCGGGGCCCCCAATTATGCTCGCATAAAGCGCCAGGATATTGAGCGTGTTATCACCGTGTCAGCTGTCAGCAGTACGCAAAGCGCCGCCGCATTCAATGGCGCTTTGAGCGATACGCTGGAGGAGCTGAAGCGGACCATGCCACCTGGATATCGGATTGAACTTGGCGGTGAGGTCGAAGGCAGCTCTGACGCAAATGAACGCTTAGCCTCCAATTTCCCAATTGCTTTGGCGCTGATGGTGCTGACGCTGATATGGCAATTCAATAGCTTCATCCGCCCGGCATTGATTCTGGCTGTAATCCCATTGACGGTGACAGGGTTCGGTTTTGCTTTGGCGCTAGGACCGGGGGCCAATTTCGGCTTCATGGCGATCCTGGGCGTGTTGGCTTTGGCCGGCATCGTCGTCAACAACGCCATCATTCTCATTGACCGAATAGATTGTTCCCCGTCAGCACCTATGGCCCAGATTTGAGGT
>CAJXVF010000350.1 GCA_913060845.1 uncultured Alphaproteobacteria bacterium
CTACACCTCTCTATTCGTCGGCAGCGTCAGATGTGTATAAGAGACAGCAACTACACCGCTCCCAAGGAGAGATAGAGCATATGTCGAGCTTCGATAATCGCGAGAAGGATTTCGAGAACAAGTTCAAGCATGACCAGGAACTGCAATTCAAGGTCACTGCACGCCGCAATCGTCTGTTCGGCGAATGGGCTGGCGGACAAATGGGCTTGTCTGGCGAGGCGCTGACCGCCTACGCCAAGGATGTCGTCATGTCCGACTTTGAAAAGCCCGGCGATGAAGACGTGCTCGAAAAAGTTCAGGGTGACATGAAAGCGGCTGGCACGGACCTGACGAACGAACGCCTGCGTAAGCAGATGGACGAGCTGATGGTCGAAGCCAAAAAGCAGGTCATGGCTGAGTAGAAGCGGTTTACCCCGCAAAAATTCGTTTGCGGGGTAGCGCCTACCTTACCAGCAGCGCTGCAATCTGCCTGCGGGCAGACGCTTCGCCTGCCGCGAGAGCCTCTGGCCCACGGGACATCGCTTCGGCGGTGACAAAGTGAATATCCTTATAACCAATCGTGGCGAGGATGGCGCGGAGATAAGGTGTTAGGAAATCCGGCTGTGTCGGATTCTCGCCTGTGAAAAATCCACCAGACGCAATGACGATATAGACCGGTCTGTCGCGCAGTAGCCCAATTTTGCCCGTAGGCGTGCTATGAAATGTGCGCCCGAAGCGGACAACCTGATCGATCCAGGCCTTAAGCGCTGCCGGAACTGTGAAATTATGCATTGGCGTGCTGATGACGAGGATTTCAGCAGCATCTAGTTCCTCAATCAACCGTTCCGATTCTTGTAATGCTCCTGCATCGCGGGCGCTCTCTGCAGTCGTATGTGGCATCATTTCAGCGGCAAAAGCAGCATCCGCCAGCGTCGGCGGCGACTGATCAAGGCGGCGTGTTGAGATGACGGCGCCAGGATTTTGGTCAGACAAGCCTGCAATCAGAACACTCGCCATTCGCCAGCTATGCGCAGCGTCACCCTTTGGGCTACAGGCGATATGCAGGACGCTTGTCACGGCTGTTGCAGCCCGGCTTCTTTAAGGGCTGCGGCCTGGCGTTTGGTCAGTACGTCGACGTCGAAGTCTTTTGTCAGGTCCCGAAACATTTCGGCCCAGTTGAGCTCGACCTTGAGGCGCATAAAGACGGAGCCGAGGCCAATCGCAGCGCGGTCCATGAGAACGAATTCGCGCGGAGGGGTAACGCCACCGATGCGCTTCAATTCCTGGTGCACTTTATTTGCGACCTCCGCACCGTAGTGGCCTGTTTCAGCATCTTGGATGCGGCGCACTTTATCTTCCAGCAGCGGGGCATAAATGAAGTTTGCCCAGATGTTGAGGATATCCAACGCTTCGTTTGCTAAATCCGTGAAGCCCCAAATCGCGTATGCCGCAGCAGCGCGATCCCTGTCCTCGGTCTTAAGCGCTTCGTAAAGCTCTATGACGCCGAGAACGAAAGTCGGTGGGAAAATGCGGATGCAGCCGAAGTCCAGCAGGTTCATGGAATTGTCATCGGCGACGGAATAATTGCCGAAATGCGGGTCGCCGTGGATCACACCATATTCGTAGAATGGCACATACCATGCGCGGAACATGTTGGCCGCGACCTGGTTGCGGACTTCCACGGGCGCGTCATCCAGCTCCGTCAAATTGCGACCGGTCAGCCAATTCATGGTGATCAAGCGATTTGTCGAAAGATCAGGCAGGGAATCCGGCACCTGAACGCCCGGCTCATCTCTAAGCATATGACGGTAAAGCGCCATGTTTTGCGCTTCCAGGCGGTAATCCAATTCCTCACGGAGCCGTTCAGCGATCTCAAGCTGGATGTTGTCTGGATTGATAGCCGAATCGTAGCGGCGATAAACGGCGATGATCAGCTGGAGCTGCTTCAGATCAGCCTCAACTGCTGCCTTCATATCCGGATATTGCAGTTTGACGGCAACGTCCTGACCATCAAGGGTCTTCGCCCGGTGCACTTGGCCGAGCGACGCCGCGTGGGTGGCCTTCAGGTCAAATTCCGCGAAGGACTGCCGCCATTCTGGCCCAAGTTCCCCCGCCATCCGCCGGCGCACGAATGGAGGACCCATGGAGGGTGCGTCTGCCTGTAACTGACGGAGTTCTTCTGCATATTCTTTCGGCAACGCATCAGGGATCGTCGCCAGAATTTGCGCGACCTTCATCAACGGACCTTTAAGGCCGCCAAGTGCTGCACGGAGATCGCCCGCGTGCTTATCCCGGTTGATATTGACGCCTAGATAGCGCTCGCCCGCGACTTTGGCCGCAAGCCCGCCGACAGCCCGTGTTGTGCGAGCAAAGCGGCGGGCGCGGCTGCCAAATCCGTCCTCGTCAGCCATCCATGTCATCCAGTTCGGTCACGAACCCAGCGATCATATCCAGCCCGCGCTTCCAGAACCCTGGGTCTGTTGCGTTCAAGCCAAAGGGTGCCAGCAATTCGCTGTGGTGCTTGGAGCCGCCTGCGGACAGCATTTCCAGATACCGGTCTGCAAAGCCTTCCTCACCTTCCTGGTAAACCGCATAGAGCGCGTTCACCAAGCAGTCACCGAAGGCGTAGGCATACACATAGAAAGGCGAGTGAATGAAGTGAGGCACGTAGGACCAGAACCACTGATAGCCCTCATCAAAGTTCAACGCGGGGCCAAGGCTCTCGCGTTGTGTCTCCATCCAAATTTCGCCAAGCCGTTCGACAGCGATTTCACCCTCACGGCGTTCGTTATGGACGGCACGCTCAAATTCCAGCATGGAGATTTGGCGGACGACTGTGTTCAGCATGTCCTCAGTCTTGCTCGCCAGCAGCGCGCGCCGGGTCTTGGCGTCCGTAGTTTCGCGAAGCAGCTTCTGGAAGGTTAGCATTTCGCCAAAGACGGAGGCTGTTTCAGCGAGCGTTAAAGGCGTTTGCGCCAGGAAATGGCCCTGTTCAGCCGCTAGTCGTTGGTGGACACCATGGCCAAGTTCATGGGCAAGCGTCATCACATCCCGCATTTTGCCTTGGTAGTTCAGCAGCAGATAAGGATGCGCTGACGGCACTGTTGGATGTGCGAAAGCGCCGGGGCTTTTACCGGCGCGGGCAGGCGCATCAATCCAGCCGTTGCTGAAGAATGGACGGGCGACTTCCGCCAATTTCGGGCTGAATTCGCCGTAAGCTTCCAGCACCGTTGATTCAGCCTGGGGCCAAGGGATCATGCGGTTATCGCTGTCGGGCAGCGGGGCATTGCGGTCGTAATAGTCCAGCTTATCGCTGCCGAACCATTTGGCCTTCAAGGCGTAATAGCGATGGGATAAATCGGGGTAGGCATCCCGGACGGCAGTTATCAGCGCTTCGACAACTTCATCCTCAACCTCATTGGCGAGATTGCGGGATGAGATGGGTTTTGCGTAGCCCCGCCACTTGTCCTCAATGGCTTTGTCTTTGGCGAGCGTATTGGTGATTTGTGCGAACAGTCGATTGTTAGCTCCAAGCGTTGCGCCGATGGATTCACCTGCCGCCTTGCGCTTTGCTCGGTCAGTCGAGGACAGCATGTTCAGCACTTCGGCGCTGGTCAGCTCTTTGCCATCCATGGGGAAGCGCATTTCCGCCATGGTTTCATCGAACAGCCGGTTCCAGGCGCCGCTGCCGGTAGAGGACTTCTCCTGCAGCAGCGTCTCCATATCCTCGGAAAGCTGATATGGCCGCCAGCGTGCGAGTTGGCCCAACCACACACTGTAGGTTCCAAGTGCCGGATCAGCTTGGAGGGCCGTGATCTTGTCCTCAGCTAGGTTATTCAGCTCAAGCTCGAAGAACACGAGATTTGCGGTAATCCCGATCGCCTTTTCCTGGCTGTCCTGCATGAAGCGACCGCGATCAGCATCGGTCAGGTCGCCTGCATGGCGCAGACCCGCATAGCTCATAATCTGTCTCTTATACACATCTCCGAGCCCACGAGACCTCTCTACATCTC
>CAJXVF010000351.1 GCA_913060845.1 uncultured Alphaproteobacteria bacterium
TCTACACCTCTCTATTCGTCGGCAGCGTCAGATGTGTATAAGAGACAGGTTAAAACCAAGGCCGGGTCTGCGCGTTCTCGATATTGGGTGCGGTCCGGCTGTGCTGCGTGATCTACTCGGCGATGTCGCCTATACTGGTATTGACTTTAACGCTCGGCACATTGCCGAAGCCCTGGCCCGCGCGCGCCCCGGCGACCGTTACCTCGTCGGCGATGCAACCGATGAAATTGCATTCCCACCTGCTAGCTTCGATCTGGTTTTGATGATCGGACTGCTTCACCATATTGACGATGCCGGCTGCCGCAAACTGCTGGCCCGCGCTGGAGAGTTGACCGCGCCAGGAGGCCGCGCGATTACGCTTGATGGCATCAAAGAGCCAAAGCAGCGCCCCCTCGCCCGACTGCTGGCAAGCATGGACGCGGGTAAGATGGTGCGCTCGGCGGCTGGATATTTATCGCTGACGGAAGGCTTACCCGTCATGGTCGAACAGCGGGTCTATCACGACCTGCTGCGTGTGCCCTTTGACCATTGCGCGATGACTTTGACGCCTGTCCTGACCTAACCAGATGCGTTTAGAAAGTGCGATCATGCGCGGGCGCCCTGCTGAGAGCAAAGGCTTCGGGCTTCGGTCGCAAATGGCACCGCAGCATGTTCTCTAATTTGTGGCCGAGCGTAAAATACAAATATAATACAGGAGTATGTAATGATGGATAATAAAGATGACAATATGAAATCATATAACAATACTGATAAATTAATAGTTTTAGAATTAATTAAATCTATAATAAAAACCCTAAGACTAAATATGTTTAATAAATTTCAACGTCACGTATCTATTAATGATCTATTATCTGATCGGTGGGAAACGGCAAAATTTTATGGGTTTGGTGAAGGAACCTCTTGCTATAACAATGTTTTGATAATGGGTGATGTCAGTGTAGGGAAGAATACTTGGATTGGGCCTAATGTTGTACTTGATGGATCGGGCAGCTTGGATATCGGGGATTATGTATCAATCAGTACTGGAGTTCAGATATACACTCATAATACCGTTGATTGGAGTACATCCTTGGGTAAGGAGCCGATAAAGAAGCAGGCAACAAAAATAGGAAATGGTGTCTATATCGGCCCAAACTCTGTCATCCAAATGGGTGTAGATATAGGCGATGGAGCAGTTATTGGGGCTATGAGCTTTGTAAACAAAAATGTGCCGCCAGGAGAAAAATATTACGGTATACCAGCATCAAGATATGCGTGACGGATTGAATGGATAGATAGCCTCAAACTCCAGGGTTCACGCACGAAATCCTTGGGCTGATTTGACGTCCTTGAATCAGCAGTGATTTAGAGAGTCTCCGATATTGAGGAGGCTGTGATAACGGGAGATTGGAGCATGCGATCACAGGCATGAAGCGGCTATCAGCGCTTTCAAATGGGACAACGCCCACAGGTCGGCCGAGTAGCGAAGGAATGGCTTGCTGCATGATACTGGCGAAAAACCCGTTAAAATCTAGATACAGCGTTTCTAACTTCTCGACCTTTCGCATTTCATCCACCCACCATAATCTTCGCGATATGTTCTATTTATGATGGACAATCTCTTTAACCCTGCTGCAAAAGCAGCCCATGCGCAAACCCTAAAGGATGCAGATTGATGAAAGCCGTTGTTGTTACCGCCACCGGCGTCCAAATTCAGGATGTCCCGGCACCCACGCCTAAGCCGAACGAAGTCCTCATCCGGGTCCGCGCTTGCGGGCTGAACCGGGCGGATTTGATGGTGGCTTCTGGCATGGCACATGGGCGTGCTGGTGGGGCGGGTACGATTGTCGGCCTGGAATTCGTTGGTGAGGTGGCTGACCTTGGTGCCGAAGCCAAGGCTGAAAGTGGGCTGCAAATTGGTGACCGGGTCATGTGCGGTGGCGCCCAGGGTTGGGCTGAATATGCCGTCGCAGATTGGGGCCGGGCCGCAAAAATCCCAGACGGCAACGTTTCCTGGAACGAGGCCGCCACCCTGCCAACCGCACTCAACACCATGCATAACGCCGTCGTCACCGCCGGTCGCATGCAGGCGGGCGAAAATGTGTTGATCCAGGGCGCTAGCTCCGGCGTTGGCCTGATGGCGCAGCAAATAGCCAAGCACAAGGGCGCTGGCCTGGTTATCGGCACATCGACGAATGCAGAACGCAGGGCGAAGCTGACGGACTTCGGTGCCGACCTGGCACTGGATAGTCGCGACCCGACCTGGGCTGACCAGGTCCTGGAGGCAACTAATGGCGACGGCGTCGACCTGATCGTCGATAATGTCTCTGGCTATACCGTCAATGACTCGCTGCGCTGCACCAAGGTTCTGGGCCGCATTGTCAACGTGGGCCGGCTTGGCGGATTTCAAGGCGAGTTCAATTTCGACCTACATGCCGCCCGCCGCATCGACTATATCGGCGTCACGTTCCGCACGCGCTCTATAGCCGAGGTACGCGAGATTGCCCGACTGATGCAGGCTGACCTTGGCGACGCAGTGGCCGCAGGCAAGCTGCGCGTACGCATCGACAGCGTCTACCCCTTCGAACAGGTCACAGAAGCCCTCGCGCACATGAAAGCAAACCAGCATTTTGGCAAGATCGTTCTGGAAGGCCCGGCCAACTAAGGCTGAATTCGCGGCATCGGTGACAATCTTGCGGTTGCCGATGGACAAGACCTGACCGACTTGACGATTTCGTTCAACGCTTTCCTCATAGAAGCATCGGCCCGGAGCTGCCTTGTCGATGCTGGCGATGGCAACCGGCGCGGCAATACGCTTGACCATTTACAGCCGGCGATCAAGGACGCAGTCTTGGATACGAGCAATATCCCAGACCTGCTGATGACCTCGTCAGCCCTCGCTGAGTGATACCAGTATAACGTTAGCTATGATTCCCCATGTGAGAAGTCTCCAGCCGGGAACCCTTCAAGCGACGAAGAGAAGATAGAATACAACGGAGACGAGCCGAAGTCGCCATAGCCACTATAGACCATGGACAGTCCAAGCAGGCGCAACTTGACTATTCGGCACTACTGATTACGCCCAAATGACAGAGCATGTAGTTTCTGGGAATAAAAAACTCGGCGAGCGCGGCCGTTTAACCCATTGAAATCCTTGGTGGGCGCACACGGACTCGAACCGTGGACCCGCTGATTAAGAGACAGGCGCTATATTACCTTATGCGGTTTCATTGCGTCTCATAAGCATCTGGAATTGTACTGTATTTACTGGTTTTTACCATAAACACTTGTATCATACCGTTTCACGCCGTTCCACCCTATATCACTCATTATTGTTACCTTGGGGTTACCTATGCCTCGTATACGCCTCACCGAAGCCGCCGTCCGGCGCCTAGCTGCTCCTGCTTCAGGACAGACTGATTATTTCGATGAACTGCTGCCTGGCTTCGGCCTGCGTGTATCGGTAACTGGGCGGCGCTCCTGGTTTGTATTCTACCGCGTGAAGGATGGACCCCAGCAGGGCAGGCAGCGCCGCTACACCCTCCCCCTCTCGGCAGAGGCCATTGGTCTTGCAGATGCGCGTCAGGCCGCCCGTGATGTGATGCGTCGGGTTGAGGTCGGTGAGGACCCATCTGCGGACAAGCGCCGTGTTAGAGCCGACCGCGCTGCAGCTATGACCGTGCGAGAGGCTGCAGACCAATTCGTTGAGCGATACGCGAAGCCAAGGAACCAATCTTGGCGGGAGACGGCGCGCATCCTTGAGGTCAACGTCTGCTCCGAGTGGGGCAATCTCGCTCTGATGGATATCGGCCGCGGTGACGTCATTCTGCTGATGGACAAGTTCGCCGATCGGGAACCGGTGATGGCGAACCGGACCCTGGCCACGCTGCGCAAGATGATGCGCTGGCATGTGGAGCGGGGGACAATCCCGGCGTCACCAGCAGAAGGCATCTCGGCTCCGACACTGTTCTCTTATACACATCTCCGAGCCCACGAGACCTCTCTA
>CAJXVF010000352.1 GCA_913060845.1 uncultured Alphaproteobacteria bacterium
TCTCGTGGGCTCGGAGATGTGTATAAGAGACAGGCGCAGGCCCAAACAAATACACGATGTGACGCAGCAACGTCGCCATGCCAGCCAGCAAGGCCAGTAGAAGACCAATGAACAGGAAGGACTTGATGATCCAGCGCTGGCTCAGGCCCGTCATAGACTGGGAAATTTCGTTTGACGTGTAGGCAAGCTCAATGAACCGCATAGAAATGATGCCGATCACGATGCAATAGGGGAACAGCGCCAGGATAATGCCAAAGAACTCGATCCAAGCCTGGGTCCGGTCCTTGCATTTCTCGCGGATCAGATCGACCCGTACGTGAGCGTTGTTAACGTAAGCATAGCCCAAAGCCAGCAGGAACAACGCGGTGTGGAGATGCCACTCCCATTCTTGCAATTTGGTGGGCGAAATATATTCATATAACGGAGAGTTCAAAACGGCTTGCTGAATAAACTGCAGCTTCCGGGTGGTAATGTCATACATGATCACAATGATCAGCGGCACGATGAGCCACGCGCCAAGCTTACCAGCTTTTTGCGGGAACCATTCGCAGACATCCGCGATTTCTAAGAGTTTGCGCATTATGACGTCAGCCTCTCTGCAGCATTTTGTTGTTATATCGCCGCGTTTGCCGCGGTCGTTTTGAGCGCGGGATTAAGCCATCCCGTCAGTCAGTAAGAGAAACGACGCCGACCGTCCCGAAGGAACAGCCGACGCCGCTGTCTCAGATCGTCTTAACTACAGCAAACCCTACTTCAGGTAGCCGTGGTCTTTCCAAATCGCATAGCCTTCGCGGAATTCGGAATAGCTAGCCCAAATCTTCTTGGCGTCGGCGCTATCAGCGATTTCAGCCGCGATAACTTCCTGCCACTTAGCTTCGAGCTCGTCCAGGATGTCCTGGCTCCAACGATGGATGGTGACACCCTTCGTTTGATGGAAAGCCATCGCTTGATGCTGGAAGCCTTCAGATTCTGCGAAGGAGCGCATAACCTGTGCCTGGCAAGCCTGCTCAAGCATTTCCTGCTGACCTTCTGGCAGAGCCTTAACCTTGTCCATGTTCGCGATCAGTGAGCCGAGCGTGGACTGCTGATGCCAACCTGGGAAGTAGTTGTGCTTAGCGATCTGGTAGAAGCCCAGATCTTTATCAATCGCAGGCATGGAGAATTCGGTCGCGTCGATCGTGCCGAGTTCCAGAGCCGGATAGATGTCACCGCCAGCGAGGAGCTGAGTGGAAACGCCAAACTTTTCCATAACCTTTGCGCCAAGACCGAAGAAGCGCATCTTCAGGCCTTTGAGGTCAGCAGTGGACTTGATTTCCTTGCGGAACCAGCCAGATGACTCAGGAGCAATCAGGTTGCAGAGGTAGTATTTGATGTTGTCGCGAGCATACATCTCTTCAGCGATCTCTTGCCCGCCGCCGTGACGCATCCATGCGAGATATTCGCCGCCACGAGGACCGAACGGAACAGCGCTATAGAAAGCATAGGCGAAGTTCTTGTGCGTGTCGTAGCCAGGCGTGCCCCAAGCAGCATCGATGGAGCCGGTGGAGACAGCGTCGTAGTACTTCGTGCCTGGCACAAGTGCGCCTGGCTCGAAAGGCTTCATAACGAAGTCGCCTTCGGACATCGTTTCAACAGCCTTAGAGACGTTGTAGATGCCGGGCCCGATAACGAAAAGCTTGGAGCCGAAAGCGCTGTGCACTTTCCAGCGGGTGCGAGCTTCAGCGTCAGAAACGAACGCTGGGGCCGTAATAGCGATACCAATCGCGGCAGCCGCGACGGTCCGCAGAAGCGTACCTAATTTCATGTAGTTTCTCCCTGTTTAGACCGCCTTTAGTAAGCGGTCTTGCTCTTCAAACCGTAGTATTTCAATCACTAGGATGGCGCGCGGCACGGTCTAACCCCGCGAGCACTTGAATGCTAGACGGACAGCGCCAAATAAACAAGCCAGAAGACTCGGTACTTTATCTCTGCTGAACGCCACACCCAGGGTCGTTCGTTACAGTCCAAGCATGCGCTTCGCAATAATGTTATGCTGAATTTCATTTGATCCAGCAAAGATCGAATGCTTGCGATTGTTAAGGTATTGCGGCGTCTGGGCATTGGCGTATTCAGCGCCAATCGGCTCTTCGTTCCAGCGCTCTGTCAGGGCCGCCTTGATGTAGGGCGAGGAGTAATACCCCACGGCTTCCATCTTCAGCTCTGTCAGCCGTTGCAAAATCTCAGACCGGCGAATCTTGATCATGGAGGCCTCAAAGCCCATCTCCCGATCGGCAGAAACCGCAGACAGCAAGCGCATCATCTGCACTTCCAAAGTCATCAGCTCGATTTCGGTCTGGGAGACTTTTCGGCGGAATGTATTGTCATCCCAAAGCGCATTGCCGAATCCATCGTCCTCTTCCCGCGCGATGTCTTTCAACTGGCTCAGGAGCTTTTTAACCCCGCCAAGCGCGCCGCCGCCCATGCGTTCATGGCCAAGCAGGTATTTCGCGACCGTCCAACCTTGATCGACTTCACCAATGACGTTTGCTGCTGGAACCCGCACGTCATCGAAGAATACTTCGTTGACCTCATGGGTGCCGTCGAGCGTGATCAGCGGCTTCACCGATACACCCTTGGTCGCCATATCAAGCAGAATGAACGTGATGCCTTCCTGCCGTTTGCCCGCACTGGACGTGCGCACCAGGCAGAAAATCCAATCAGCCATATGGGCTGATGTCGTCCAGGTTTTTTGGCCGTTCAGGACAAAATCATCGCCATCCCGCACCGCCTTCATATTCAGGCTGGCAAGGTCGGACCCAGAGCCCGGCTCCGAATAGCCTTGGCAGAAAATCATCTCGCCAGACGCAATCTTCGGCAGATAGTGGTTCTTCTGTTCTTCCGTCCCGAACCGCATCAACACCGGACCGCACATAGTGATGCCGAACAAAATTGGACGCGGCGCACCGGCCAGAGAACTTTCCTCGTCAAAGATATATTTCTGATTGGCTGTCCAGCCGGGGCCGCCCCATTGTTCGGGCCAATTCGGCGTGATCCAGCCCTGCTTATGCAAAGCATGGTGCCAGGCCATGATATCTTCACGCGGGATGTGGTGCCCATTGATGACTTTGTCTGAAACATCCTTTGGCAGCGCCACGCTTAGAAATTCGCGCACTTTGCCTCGGAAGGCTTCGTCTTCGGCGGAAAAGGCCATGTCCATCGCTGGAGTCTCCTAAGTTTTGCATCGCTCGCCCGATCAGGCGATAGTTACCGCCATGCTACGCAACGGCCTGGATTGATTCAATGACCACGACAAAACCCTATTGCCACTACATGACGCCGACCTCCCCCTTCGCTCGCAAGGTGAGGATGGTCGTCCATGAATGCGGCTTCACGGACCAAGTGGAGGAATTTAATACGCGCGTGCGAACACCTGAAAATGAGGTGCTGGATGTCAGCGCGCTTGGCAAAGTGCCGACGCTTACCGGACCGGACGGGCTGATGCTCGTGGATTCGACTGTGATCTGTGAATATCTGGACCGCTTGGGCGGTGCCCCGCGCCTCCACCATGATATCGGCCCAGCACGTTGGGCTGCATCCAGATTATGGTCACTGTCCGAAAGCTTGCTTGAATCCCTGGCCTGGCGCGCCCGCGAGCTTCGCCGCCCGGTAAACGAACGCAGCCCTAGCTTTCTCAGCTATGAAACGGGTCGGCAGGCACGTGTTTATGATTGGCTGGACGCAAACTTGCCATTTCCAAGTCAGCGCGATGTCTCCGCCATCGGTCTCGTCATCGCCATGGATTACGCAGATTACCGCTTCCCGGAAGATAAATGGCGCACCGGGCGGCCAAATCTCCAAGCTTGGTTTGAAGGTGAAGCGGCGCGCCCAGCGTTTCAAGCAACACTTCTGCCGCCGCAACCTTAAACTATAATTTGCCATAACTTAGATCATATACCCGGAGTCATAGAGGAGCCGAATTTGATGGCTTGACCTTTATGTTTGA
>CAJXVF010000353.1 GCA_913060845.1 uncultured Alphaproteobacteria bacterium
AAATCCTCCTCTAAATTATACCCGCAATCTGTCTCATAGGACCTGACGCCGGACAGTTAGCCGCGATATCTACAAACAAAACCGCTCCGCTGCCCTGGCTGAGTGGCGGCTACTGGCTACTTGAAAGGCTGCGCGGGTGCGTCGATCAGAGACCCTTTGTCATTGGTCTGACAGCACCTTTGGGCGGATTGTTAGCACTCTTGGCCTTTGAGTGCTAATTATTGCTTGAAGTTTTAGCCACCACCACCCACATCTTATTTACTGAGGGAAGGCGCGGAGCATCTGCGCCTTAGCGCCTTGGTCCATTCCTAAAATCTGAAGAGAGAGGGCTATCATGGCCATGACTTTTAGGCCCCTACACGACCGTGTTCTGGTTCGGCGCGTAACCCAGGATGAAAAATCCGCTGGCGGTATTCTCATCCCTGATACGGCTCAAGAAAAACCGCAGGAAGGTGAAATTGTTGCCGTCGGCACTGGCCGCATCAGCGAAGACGGTGCAGTTCATCCGCTCGACGTGTCTGCAGGCGACATGATCCTGTTCGGCAAATGGTCCGGCACAGAAGTGAAGATCGACGGCGAAGAGCTCCTCATCATGAAGGAGAGCGACGTTCTCGGCATCATTAAGACAAAGGGGAAGAAGACATAGCGCCAGAGGCCTTGTTTTTCTGACCCCAATTAACATTTGACCCATGCGCTCCGGCAAGCTGCCGCCGCCAGGTCACTAAAAATCCAGGAGCAATACAATGGCTGCGAAAGAAGTTCGCTTCGGCGCTGACGCGCGCGACCGTATGCTCAAAGGCGTGAATATCCTCGCCGATGCAGTAAAAGTCACCCTCGGCCCTAAAGGCCGTAACGTAGTGATCGACAAGGCGTTCGGCGCCCCTCGCATCACGAAAGATGGCGTGACTGTCGCCAAGGAAATTGAACTATCCGACAAGTTCGAGAATATGGGCGCGCAGATGCTTCGCGAAGTCGCGTCCCGCACCAATGACGAAGCTGGTGATGGCACGACCACTGCGACCGTTCTGGCCCAGGCGATTGTCCGGGAAGGCGTCAAGTCAGTCGCTGCTGGCATGAACCCAATGGACCTGAAGCGCGGCATTGACCAGGCGGTTGAAGCGATTGTCGAGGACCTGAAAAAGCGTTCCAAAAAGGTGCAAGACTCGGCTGAAATTGCGCAAGTTGGCACCATCTCCTCCAACGGCGAACGCGCTATCGGCAAGATGATTGCTGAAGCTATGGAGAAGGTCGGCAACGAAGGCGTTATTACCGTCGAGCAAGGGAAAAGCCTGGAGACCGAACTTGAGGTCGTCGAAGGCATGCAGTTCGACCGTGGCTATCTTTCCCCGTATTTCATCACGAATGCGGAAAAGATGATCTGCGAAATGGATGAGCCCTACATCCTGCTGCACGAGAAGAAGCTATCTTCGCTGCAGGCGATGCTGCCGGTCTTGGAAGCTGTCGCGAAAAGCAGCCGTCCGCTCCTGATTATCGCTGAAGACATTGACGGCGAAGCGCTCGCGACCCTCGTGGTCAACAAGCTGCGCGGCGGCCTGAAGGTTGCTGCCGTTAAGGCACCCGGCTTCGGCGATCGCCGCAAGGCAATGCTGGACGACATGGCAGTCCTCTGCGGCGGCCAGGTTATCTCCGAAGACCTCGGCATCAAGCTTGAAAACGTAACCCTCGACATGTTGGGTTCTGCCAAGCGTGTCTCCCTCGACAAGGACACGACGACACTTGTCGATGGTGCCGGTGCGAAGGCCGATATCCAAGCCCGCTGCGGCCAAATCCGCCAGCAAATCGAACAGACAACGTCCGATTATGACAAAGAAAAGCTGCAAGAGCGGCTCGCAAAGCTCTCCGGTGGCGTTGCGGTCATTAGCGTCGGTGGAGCCAGCGAGGTTGAGGTGACAGAGCGCAAGGATCGCGTCGACGATGCCCTGAATGCTACCCGCGCTGCGGTTGAGGAAGGCATCGTCCCGGGCGGTGGTGCTGCCCTTGTCTATGCCGTGCGTGCGCTCGACAAAATGAAGGGTGGGAATGAAGACCAAACGGTCGGCATTAATATCGTTCGCAAAGCGCTGGAGGCTCCTTGCCGCCAGATCGCGATGAACGCTGGTGCAGACGCTTCCATCATTGTTGGAAAGCTGCGGGAGTCAAACTCCGAAACCTTTGGCTACGACGCCCAGACCGGTGAGTTCTGCGACCTGGTCGAAGAAGGCATCATTGATCCAACGAAGGTCGTGCGGCACGCGCTTCAGGATGCGGCTTCTGTCGCCTCATTGCTGATCACAACCGAGGCCATGGTTGCTGAGAAGCCGGAGCCAGCTGGCGCTGGCGGCGGTATGCCGGGCGGCATGGGTGGCATGGGCGGCATGGATTACTAGCCGAACAAGCCTAGCCGCTTAAGGCAAGGCATAGATTGTTGGCTGCGCGCGGGCACTTTCGTGTGCAGCCAACATGAGGCCAATGCCGGTTCGTACGTGACCATATAATGGCGAACGACATTGACCATTAGCAAAATCTTGGAATTCAAGGGGCTGCGCGCGCCGACTGTACTACCGAACGCGCGTATCGCCGATGTGATCGCCGCTCTCAAGGCCGAAGATGTGGGTGTCCTCGTCGTGAGTATTGATGATCTGCACATAGATGGGATCATCTCAGAACGCGACGTGGTTCGTGGCCTGCACCAGTTTGGGGCAGATGTCCTGGAGCAGCCCGACAGAAGTGGCCCACCCCTAGGGATAGTATTTATCCCATCAGAGGAGGATCAGAAGATGGCAGGCAAGCGAAATGTGCCGGAATCCGCCCTGTCACATTGCAAACATTTCGGATAATTCCACCAACGGGTCCTCCCGAGGAATGGCGTCAAACGGGTGAGCGGAAGCGCATTTAATGCCTAGTTACAGAATTTGCTTAAGGGCAGTCGTAAATTAGATAGCCCCCTATTTAAACGCAACGAAACCGGCTTTGAAACTCTGTCGCTAGAAAAATTACGCGGTTGTGCATTACCCGTAGATGTACCGGCCAGGAAGGACCCACGGATCGAATTTGAGAGGCGAGAGCCGCCCGGATTACATGTTACAAGACATGAACCTCGGCCCCCCAAGGGCGTCGTAGACCATTCTGAATGCTTCTACACTATGAGTTTGACCATCATCAAAATTGCCCCTCGAGGACTGGAGTTTTTGCTGGTTCGTCCCCAGTCCACAGCGGAGCCATGGTTTACTTGAACCCAACGGGATTAGAGAAGATCTATTAAGGGGCTTTTGAAACTAACCTTAGATTGGATCTAAACTTCGAGTAATAAAAAATTACTAAGTAGGATTGGGGTTTACGAATGGGAACAGTCATACGCTTTTTTTTCCTTGGCTCTATCTTGTTCAGCTTCTCGGCCTTTGGACAATCAAGCCCGGTATATGACCGCGATAAATTCGGAGGTTGGTCAGATGAAAACGGTAACTGCTTAAATACTCGTCATGAGATTTTAAAAGAACTTTCGACAGGACCAATTCATTACAGTCCCAATGGTTGCCGTGTCATCAGAGGTCGGTGGTTAGACCCTTACACAAAACAAATCTTTACTGATAGTAGCGACCTGGACATAGACCATTTAGTCCCTTTGCACTGGGCTTGGCAGCGTGGCGCCTCGCGCTGGCCAAACACAAAGCGAAGAGCTTTTGGAAATGACCGAAGAAACCTATTTGCAGTAGACGACGGCACAAACCGCGTCAAAGCAGCAGCTGGGCCATTGGAATGGCTACCGCCAAACAAGGATTTTCGTTGTCAATATGTCACTAGATTTCGGAGGATTGTTCTAATTTACGAACTCAGCTTATCGCCACACGAGCATTTAGCAATGACTAAACAACGCGACATTTTATGTAAAATGCCACATTAGTCTTCCGTTAGACCTGTCTCTTATACACATCTCCGAGCCCACGAGACCTCTCTACATCTC
>CAJXVF010000354.1 GCA_913060845.1 uncultured Alphaproteobacteria bacterium
CCTCTCTATTCGTCGGCAGCGTCAGATGTGTATAAGAGACAGGGACGTGACGACGCGGCCTTTCAGACTGCAATGTGAACAGTACAAGCTGAATTTTGCGCTCCTGGAATATATCGATGAGGCACCGTCTGTGGATGTGCGATTCGATGCTGCTGTCGAATCCGCCACGCAGGATGAAGATGGCGTAACGGTCCGGCTCGCGAACGGTGAAACTGTGACCGGTGGATGGCTCGTCGGGGCCGATGGCGCGCGCAGTGTGGTCCGTGAAGCGCTTGGCATCCCGTTTGAGGGTTTCACCTGGCCGGAAGCGTTTCTAGTAATCAGCACGCCATTTCCGTTCGAGGAGCATTTCAAGAAACTCTGCCTGGTGAACTATTTTGCGGAACCAGAAGATTGGTTCTTCCTGCTGCGCGCCCCGGACTTTTGGCGTGTGATGGTTCCCACCAAGGACGGTGAAAACGAGGCAGACATCTTTGCGCCGGAGTCGGTTCAGGCTCGCTTGCATCAGGTGCTGCCCAGGGATGAGCCCTATGAGGTGGCGCACACAACGCTTTATCGTGTGCATCAAAGGGTGGCACCCAGATACCGGGAGGGTCGCGGGTTCCTTGCGGGCGATGCGGCACACATCAATAATCCGCTTGGCGGTATGGGGATGAATGGCGGCATTCATGACGCGTTCAATCTGGGTGAAAAGCTGGTCCAGGTGATCTCTGGCGAGGCCGCACCGGCGCTGCTTGATGCCTATGAGGCGGAGCGGAGGCCTGTGGCGCTCGACTATGTGAACCGCATCACCATTGCCAATAAGCGCAATCTGGAAACCAGTGACCCGGCAGAACAGGCGGCATTCCGCGCCATGCTACAGGAAACGCAGGCTGACCCAGCGAAGCGGCGCCGTTATCTGCTGCAAGCTTCCATGTTGGCTAGCCTCGGAATCGGCGTGCCGGCTGCGTAGGTTTGTTCAGCTTTAATCCGGTATACTCTACTCAATTATGACGATCTGAGGCGCGTGATAGATAGGTGGGAAACGAATGAGTCGCGATTTTTTTGGAACTGACGGCGTTCGTGGCGAAGCGAACCAAGAGCCGATGACAGCAGAGACTGTGCTGAAGTTGGCCATGGCTGCCGCCAGCGTTTTCTCCCGCCCTGGCGGACATAATACCGTTGTAATCGGCAAAGATACTCGGCTCTCCGGCTATATGTTGGAAGCGGCGATGGTCGCCGGGTTTACGGCTATGGGCATGGATGTTGTTTTGACTGGCCCAATTCCCACACCAGCAATCGCCATGATGACGCGCTCACTGCGGGCGGACCTGGGTGTTGTTATCTCAGCCTCCCACAATGCGTACCAAGACAACGGCGTGAAGCTTTTCGGGCCAGACGGCTACAAGCTGTCTGACGAGATCGAAGCGGAGATTGAGGACCGGCTGAAACGCCATTCCGCCATCTTGCCACCAGCGAACCGGCTTGGTCGTGCCCGCCGCCCAGATGACTCGACCGGTCGCTATGTTGAGTATGCAAAAGGCGCTTTCCCGCGTGGCTTATCTTTGGGCGGCATGCGCATCATCGTGGATTGCGCCCATGGTGCCGGATACCGCGCAGCACCTGCCGCACTATGGGAGCTTGGCGCGGAGGTGATTTCCATCGGCGTCTCGCCCAATGGCGTCAACATCAATGATCGCTGTGGCGCCACCCATCCAGAAGCGTTGCGGGAAGCGGTACTAACGCACCGGGCTGACCTCGGCATCGCACTTGATGGTGATGCGGACCGGGTCCAGTTGGTGGATGAAAAGGGCGGCATTGTGGACGGCGACCAATTGCTGGCTGTGATCGCTGAGGGCGCTAAGGCTGAAGGGCGCTTGCGGGGCGGCGGCGTTGTTGCGACGCAGATGTCCAATCTTGGCCTCGAACGCTATCTGGAACGGCGTGGGCTCACACTTGCGCGCACCCAAGTTGGGGACCGTTATGTTGTTGAACATATGCGGGCTCACGGCTTCAATGTGGGCGGTGAGCAATCTGGCCATATCGTATTGAGCGACTTCACCACAACAGGCGATGGCCTCATCGCTGGCTTACAGGCGACCGCTGCGATCACAACGGCTGATAAGCCTGCAAGTGAAGTGCTGCATCGGTTTGAGCCCATGCCGCAGGTGTTGAAGAATGTGCGCTATGAAGGGGCTACGCCGCTAGAGATGGCATCCGTCCAGAAAGCCGTGGAAGAGGCTGAGGTCCGGCTCCAGGAAGTCGGCAGGTTGTTGATCCGCAAATCTGGCACAGAGCCGCTGATCCGCGTCATGGCTGAAGGCGACGACCCTGTGATTGTAACGAACGTTGTCGACGAGTTGGTTGGCATTATCGCGGCGACGCAGAAGGCTTGATTTGATGCTTGGTCGCGTATTGATCGTCGCTGGGTCAGATTCTGGCGGCGGGGCCGGTATCCAGGCTGATCTCAAAACCGTTATAGCGCTTGGCGGTTATGGCATGACGGCGATCACGGCGCTAACGGCGCAGAACACAGAAGGCGTGTTTGGCGTGCATGCGCCGCCGCCAGAATTCATTACCGAACAAATGCGGCTGGTGCTGGATGATATCGGCGCTGATTGCGTGAAGATTGGGATGCTGCACAGCGTGCCGGTAATCGAAGCTGTCGCTAATGCGCTTGAGGCCTATGCCGCTGGCGTCCCGGTCGTGCTGGACCCGGTCATGGTCGCTAAGGGCGGCGCGCCGCTGTTGGAGCCTGATGCGATTGACGCCTACCTATCCCGCATGCCGCGCCTCGCGACGGTGATGACGCCGAACCTGCCAGAAGCAGGCGCGCTAACGGATCGTGTGATTGAAACGGTCGACGATCAGAACAGCGCCATTGCAGCTATCCGTGCTCTCGGCGCCAAGGCGGTTCTGTTGAAGGGCGGGCACCTGGAAGGGGATACCGTTCGGGACCTGCTGATTGAACAGGATGGGGTGACTGATTTCGTCAACGACCGGATCGCCAGCCGTCACACCCACGGCACCGGTTGTACTTTGGCGTCTGCTATTGCCACAGGCGTTGCGGACGGCATGTCGCTGCGGGATGCGATCGGGCGCGGCATTGCCTATGTACGGGAAGCGATCCTCACGGCACCGGGGCTTGGGCGTGGCCATGGCCCACTGAATCATGGTCACACTGTAGCGCCCTTTGCGTGGACGCATTCTGATTAGGCCATTTGAGCCAATGAGATTCTGACCCCGATTTCAGGCTTTGTTAAGCGTAGCCCCATAGTTTGGCCCTTGAGCAAAGCGCAGGACGCGCTTGCATAGATTATCCATCTGGGGCCGAAACCGATGTTAAACGCATATCTAAGCGCTATCTCGCTGATCGAACGCCTGCACCGCCAGTTTCTGGACGTCGTGAAGGCGGAACTGGACGGCCAGCGCATCCGCGATATCAACAACGTTCAGGCGTTGATCCTCTTCAATATTGGCCAAGACGAGCTGACCGTCGGCGAGTTGACGCAACGCGGCTATTATCTTGGTTCAAACGTTTCCTGCAATGTGAAGAAGATGGTTGAGCACGGCTATCTGACACAGGAACGTTCCGAACATGATCGCCGCTCCGTCCGCGTTCGCCTTTCTGAGAAGGGCCAAGCGCTTTGGGATCGGATGGATGCCATGTTTGAGCGCCATAAATCCATGCTGGAAGACAGCCGCGTCACCGTCGAGCAGATCGATGCTGCCACGGGCGCACTGACAGACCTTGAACGCTTCTGGATGCAGGCCGCCACCATGGCACCGCGCGCGCCAGAGCCGCTGATCGGCAAGGCTGTCGATCGCTCCGCTGCGAACGCCTATTTCCAAGCGGACTAGCTGCCGAAAATCTTCGTAAACCCTGCGTATTGGGTTTTTGCGGCCATGATGGTTCAATTGCGCATTCCCAGATGCTGTCTCTTATACACATCTC